>JANMWM010000246.1:0-19759 GCA_031394005.1 Sphingomonas sp. | reverse complement strand
GGCCCCATGGGCGTGAAAAACATGCTTGGCGATATCCAGATCGGTTGTGGTAACTTGCGACACCGACGCCTCCCTCAAATGGTGTTCAACACCTCCATCTTGGCACATTGATCCCGTCAGGGGGCGTCCACCCCCATCACCAAAAGCGGATTTTCGATTTTCCTGTCTTACGGCGGCCTGATTGTGACAGACCTGCCGAAGCGAGACTCGTCCTCGTTCGCTCTTTGCATCTTCCCGGAATTTCCTTCACGCAAATCGCGTCACGAGTGCGAACATATGTGAACATTCGCAGCGCTGAGCCCAGCCTTACCGCCGCCGCGCGAAGATGATCAGGGCCAGACCGACCACCGCCAATATTGCCCCGCGCACCGCCCACGGCCGCTGGTCGAGCATGAAGCTCGACGCCGGCCAGTGGACCACCCCGGTGCCCTGGCCGAACCACAATATTCCCATCAAGAGCGCGAACACCCCGACGATCAGCAGCAATGTCTTCATGGCAATTCCCCCCGTTCGAATCCGGACGATAGCACGGAGCCTAGCCGCGTAGCTGCGCCGCCGTCCGCTCGGCAATTCGCCGCTCGAGAATAGTCAGCGGCATCGCCCCGTCCTTGAGCACTTCGTGGAACCGCTTGAGATCGAACTTCACCCCCAGCGCCTTTTCCGACGCAGCCCGCGCCCGCGTCCAGGCCATGTGCCCGACCTTGTAGCTGCATGCCTGGCCGATCGACACGCAATAGCGCTCGACCTCGCGCAGCGACCGTGGGCGCGCGAAGCCCGTCGTGGCGACCATATAATCGGTCGCCCGCTCGCGGCTCCAGCCTTTCGAATGGTGCCCGGGGTGGATCACCAGCCGCGCCGCGCGGCCCAGGAAGGACTGCAGGAACCCCGCGCGCTCGAGCCCGACATTCGCACCGATTTCGTCGGCGAGCTGTTCGGCATAAAGCGCCCAGCCCTCGGAATAGGCCGAGAAGAAACCGATCTTGCGCAGCGTCGGAATATCCTTCGATTCCTGCGCCAGGCTGATCTGCAAGTGGTGCCCGGGGACACCCTCATGCCAGGTCAGCGTCGGCAGCGAATATTTGGACCAGTCGCCGGTGTCCTTCAGATTGATGAAATAGATCGCCGGGCGCGAGCCATCGAGCGCGGCCCGGTTATAATAGCCATTGGCCGCCCCATCCTGGATCTCGGGCGGCACGCGCCGGATCTCGAGCGGGGCCGAGGGCAGGGTGGCGAACGCACGCGGCAACAGCCCGGTCATCTTGGCGATGCCAGCGTTGAGGCTGGCGATGAGATCGGCGCGACCCGGATCGGTGTTGGGGTAAAGCTGAGCCGGATCGACATTGAGCGCGGCGAGGCGCTGGCCGACGCTGCCCCTCGTGTAGCCGCCCGTCTTGAGGATGGTGTCGAGCCGAGCGCTGATTTCGGCGACTTGCGCGAGGCCGAGGCGATGGACTTCGTCGGGGGTGAAGCTCGTGGTCGTCGCCTGGGCGAGCGCGGCGGCGTAGATCGCGTCGCCGTGCGGCAACCGCTGCGCGCCGTCGCCGGGCCGCGAGGTCGAGCGCAGCTGCGTCATCAGCGCGATTTGGCGGTCAAGCGCGGGATAGACCGACGCGGAGACGAGCGCGCTGGCCCGGCCCCGCCAATCGCCCGCGAGACCCTTGGCGGCGGCCCGCTTGACCAGCGAGTTGACCAGCGTGTTGTCGCTAGCCGGCACCTCGCGCAGCTTCCTCATCTGGCCGAGCGCGAGGTCGATCGACCAGCCCGGCGCCAGGAAACCGCGCGCGGCTTCACTGCGCTGCTCGTCGCTGTCATTGTCGATCATTCGCCCGACCAGCGCGAGGCGCGCAAGATAGGCTTCGGCGTCGGAGGGGCTGGCGATGGTGTGCGCGGTGTTCAAAAAATCGGGCAGCGAGAAGTAGGCGCCGCCTTGTTGCGTGATGGCATAGGGTCGCTGCGGCGAGCCGAGCCCGAAGCGCGCGGGCGCGACCATCGCAGTGTCAAGCTGGTAGAGAATTACTTCGCGGTTGAGCCGCGCGGTGTCGGACAGGGTGGCGAGGGCGATAGCGCGGATTGCGACGGCATCGCGCCGGTCACGTGCCAGATCTGCCGCGCGGATCACGGCGGTGGGGCGCACGTCGAAGGTCGATTTCAGGCCAGCACGCACGCCCTTGTCGAGGCCGAGCGAGGTGGCGAGTTCGGGGGAGTCGTCGACGCGGGCATTAAAAATCGTTTCGAACAGCGCACCGATCCTGGCGTCGCCCGGCGCGGCGGCGCGCTTCGTGGGGAATGGCTTGGCAAAGGCCGGATTGGCGGCGAGCGCGGCGGCGGCAACGGTGCCCTTGGTCAGGAACGCACGACGGTCCATAGCGAATCCCCTTTAATATCAGGGGAACAGCTAGCGGCATGGATCATCGTCCGGCAAGCGCCTTCCGGCGAATGACGGGATAACGCCCTGGCTAAGTCTGCAGATGATATTGCTTAAGCAAATCGTACAGCGTCGGCCGGCTGATCCCGAGCAGCTTGGCCGCGCCCGAGATATTATGCTCGGTCCGCGCCAACGCCGAGCGGATTGCACGACGGTCGGCCACCTCGCGCGCCGCGCGCAAATTGAGCGCCAAGTCCGCCTCCTGCTCGCTCGGCCCTTTCCCCCCGGGCAAGTCCAGGTCCCCGACCCCGACCAGCTTGCCGTCGGCCATGATCACCGCGCGCTTTAGCCTGTTCTCCAGCTCGCGGACATTGCCCGGCCAAGGATATGCATCGATTGCCGCCAGCGCATCGGGCGCCAGCCCCTGCACCTGCGGATTGAGTTCGCGCGCATATTTCTTGGCGAAATGCCGCGCCAGCAACACCGCGTCCCCCGGCCGCTCGGCGAGCGTCGGGATCTTCACCACAATTTCGGCGAGACGATAATAGAGATCCTCGCGGAAACTCCCCGCCGCCTGCATCGCATCGAGGTCCTGATGCGTCGCGCAGACGATCCGCGTGTCGACCGCGATCGTCGAGCGCCCGCCGATCCGCTCGATCACCCGCTCCTGCAAAAAGCGCAGCAATTTGACCTGCAGTGGCAACGGAATGTCGCCGACCTCGTCGAGGAACAGCGTTCCCCCCTGTGCCAGCTCGATCTTGCCCGGGGTCGTCTTGACCGCCCCGGTAAACGCGCCGCGCTCGTACCCGAACAACTCGGCCTCGAGCAGATTCTCGGGGATCGCCGCGCAGTTAATCGCAACGAGCCCGCCCCGCCCGCGCGGCGACAATTCGTGCACCGCCCGCGCGAGCAATTCCTTGCCCGTCCCCGACGCGCCGAGCAGCATCACCGACACGTCGGCCCCCGCCACGCGCTCGATCGTCCGCGCGACCTTGGTCATCTCGGGCGCCGCGCTGAGCAGCGAGCCGAGGATCGTCGCCCCCCCACCCTGCTCCTCCATCAACCGATTCTCGCGCTCGATCGCATGCAAATGGAATGCCCTGGCCACGATCAGCCCGAGTTCGTCGATATCGACCGGCTTGCGATAGAAATCATAGGCCCCAAGCGCGATCGCCCGGAGCGCGCTTTCCCGCGCGCCATGTCCCGACGCGACGATCACCTTGGTGTCGGGCTTCAGCGCCAATATCTCAGTCAGCGTCGCGAACCCCTCCGCCGTCCCGTCGGGATCGGGCGGCAGGCCGAGGTCGAGCGTCACCACCGCGGGCTCGTGCACGCGGACCTGTTCGATCGCCGCGGCGCGATCACCCGCAACCACCACGCGATAGCCTTCGTAAGCCCATTTCAACTGGCGCTGGAGCCCCTCGTCATCTTCGACGACGAGCAACACCGGAAGGTCCAAATCGGTCATGCGATCTTCCGCTGGAGCGGCGCGGTCGCGGCCACGAGGTGGATGACGAAACTGCTGCCCTTGCCAAGCGACGAAGTGACCCCGAGCCGCCCGCCCATCGCCGCGATCAAGCTGCGCGCCTCGAACGCGCCGACCCCGAACCCGCCTTGCTTGGTCGAGGCGAACGGCTGGAACAGGCGGTGACGGACGAAATCGGCATCCATGCCGGTGCCGCCGTCAACGATTGCGATCCGGACTTCGGCCTCCTCGCCGCTGACCCGAAGGACGACTGGCGCGCCGTCGGGCGAGGCGTCGATCGCGTTCTGGAGAAGATGCCCGACCGCCTGCTCGAGCCCGAGCGGATCGACCAGCGCCCACAGTGACGTATCCCCGAGCAGACGGATATCGTGGTTGCGGCGCTTGGCGGCGACCGCGGCGGACAGCAGGTCGCGAAGCGGCGTCGGCTCGGCACGTTCGGCGCGCTGTCCGGCCTGCGGCGCGAGGCGCAACAACAGCTCGTTCATCTTGCCAACCGAGCTCTTGAGCGTCGCGACCATGTCGGCGCGGAACTCGGGGTTGTCGGCGTGGCGCTCGGCGTTGCGCGACAACAGCGACAATTGGCTGACGAGATTCTTGACGTCATGGAGAATGAACGCGAACCGGCGGTTGAATTCCTCGAACCGTTGGGCGTTGAGCAGCGCTTCCTGGCCGTGCGCCTCGGCCAGACTCGATGCCGCCTGCCGCCCCGCAGTGCGTAGCAAGTCGAAATCCTCCCAGTCGAGCGGGCGGCGGTAATCAGGCGCCGCTAAAAGCACGATCCCGACCAGCCGCTCGTGGTGGATCAGGGGAACCCCGACCCACGCCGCAGGATCGCCGAGCATCCAAGCCGGAAAAGGCAGTGCGCGGTCCCGGGCCGCGCCTTGTTCACGTCGCGCGACATCGAGGTCGAGGATCCGCCCCTCGGCTTCGACCGATCGCCAGAACTCCACCGCCGGGCGCGGTTCGCCCGCTGCCAGCCGCACCCCCGGCCAATTCCACGCCGCCGCCGGATCGACCGCGCCGCTTTCGTCGGCGACGAGCAGCATCCCACCGGGCGCATCGAGAATGTCGGCGAACGCCTCGATTACCCGTTCGCCGAGCGGTGCCGCCTCGCCCCCGCTTCGCCCGATCGTGCCGGTGAAGCGCAGCCATTCGGCGCGATAATCATAGCGATGCTCGAAAAAATGCTTGGCCAGTTTGACCTTGGCCCATGCCCGCGCCCGCGATGACGGCAGCATCACCACCGTAGCCAACGTCATCGCCGCGATGCCGATCATGCTGAGCGCACGCGCCCAGTCCCAGCCACTGCCGCGAAGCGCGGTCGCAAGCACCGCCATCACCGCGAAATAGGCGCAGATCGCGAGCAGCGAAAGCGACTGGAAGGTCGCGGCATGCGACAGGCGAATCCGCCACCCCGAATCGCGGTCGCGGCTCATCGCGAAAAGCGGCACCGTTGCGGCGACGATCAGCCCGCGCCACACGAATAGTCCGTCGGCCAGCGGCGCGCCGAGATAGGCCAGCGTGTAGAGGTTGAGGTCATAGCCCCACGTCGCCGCCAGCGCGAACATGGCGAGCCGAATCGGCCCGCGGCTCGACGGCGCGGCCTGGCCGTAGATATTGTGGACGATGATCAGCGCGCCCGCCGCCATGACGACGCGTAGCAGCCGCGAGGTCTGCTCGAACGCCGCCGCAACATCGCTCGACAAGGCGCCCGACAACGCGAACAGGTCGAGGATCAGCTGCAGCCCGATGACCAGCGCCACCGCGCCCAGCACCAGCCGCACCCCGCGCGCCGCCGCAGACCGCTCTCCCTCCGCCCCCGACAGATTATAAAGCAGTGCGGTCCACACGAGATTGCGCACCGTCTCGGCGAACACCGGCAGCGGCGCGAGCGGCCCCTCGATCGCCACCAGCCACGCCCACGCGGCGGTCAGCCCATAGGCGGCGAGCAGCAGGGCGTGGCCCCGCTCGGCGACTCCGGCGCGAAGTCTCCACAGCAGCAGCGAAGCGAAACACGCCGCCGCCACCGAATGAGTCCAGAAGGCCAGCATTGGCCCGACTGTCAAATTGGCCGACATGCCGCCTTTGTCGGCATTATTTACAAAGAAGTGGTGAACGCTTGGCGCGCCGGAGCTTTTGGCACAGGAGGTTCGCAAAGGAGAAAGTCATGCAGAAGCGGTTGGTCGGGTCGAGCGGGATCGAGGTCGCGCCGCTCGCGTTGGGGGGAAACGTATTCGGCTGGACCGCTGACGAGGCGGCAAGCTTCACCATCTTCGACCGCTTCGTCGACGCCGGTGGCACCATGATCGACACCGCCGACGTCTATTCGGCGTGGGTCCCGGGCCACAAGGGCGGCGAAAGCGAAACCGTCATCGGCAAGTGGCTCAAGCAAACGGGCAAACGCGAAAAGGTCGTCATCGCGTCCAAGGTCGGAATGATGGCCGGTCTTTCCCCCGATTCGGTTGCCGCCGCGTGCGAAGGCTCGCTCGAACGGCTCGGGATCGACACGATCGACCTCTACTATCAGCACAAGGACGACCCCTCTGTACCGCTCGCCGACAGCCTGGGCGCGTTCGATGCGCTGGTGAAGGCAGGCAAGATCCGCGCCGTCGGCCTGTCCAATTTCGAAGCCCCGCGAATCGAGGAAGCGCTCGCCGCCGCGCACCATGGCGGGCTGACGGTCCCGACCGCCTATCAGGGCTGGTACAACATGCTCGAGCGCGACAAGTATGAAGGCGCGATCGAGGATGTCTGCACCGGCCAGGGGCTGGCGATGTTCCCCTTCTACAGCCTCGCCAACGGCTTCCTAACTGGCAAGTATCGCTCCGCGGCCGACCTCGCCAAATCGGTCCGCGGCGGCCGCAACCTCACCTATCTCGAGGGCAAGGGACCGCGCGTGCTCGCCGCGCTCGACACCGTCGCCGCCGAGTGTGGCGTCCCGCTCGCCGCAGTGACCATCGCCTGGACCCGCGACCGGCCGGGCATCGCCGCCCCGATCGCCAGTGCGACCAGCCTCGCCCAGCTCGACGAGCAATTACTGGGCATGACGCTCGAGCTGACGCCTGGCCAAGTTCAGCAACTCGACGAAGCAAGCGACTAACCCGCGGGCACGAGCTCGATCACGTCCATCTGCGACTCAAAGGCCGGGCGCGGCATGATCAGTCGCCACCGCGCCGGCCCGACGCGTTCGACATAACCGGCGATATCGCGGTCAGGATCGCCGCCATATTGCATCGCGCGATTTTCGTCGCCGAACATCACCGTCCCGAGGAACACGTCGTGCAGCGGATCGCCGGGAAAGATCAGCCCGACCTGCCGCTGCGACCCCGACAGCTTTGCAAAGCCCTGCAGCTCCCGCTCCTGCCGCACCCGGCAGACGAACGGCGGATAGGCGACATAGTCGAGCAGTCCCGCCGATTTCGCGCCGAGCTTGGTCATCTGGCAGCGATAAGCCCCGTTGGCCAGATGCGGTCCCGGCAGCGCCGCGTCGGGGCGCAGCAGAGCGCTCTCGGCGTCAATCTTCGCCCCCGACCGCCGCGCCGCCGCTAGCGCGCCGACGAAACTCGACCGCCAATCGCGCAAACGTCCGCGGTCGTTGGCCGTCGCGACGAGCCGCCAGTCGCGCGCTGGGCTGTCGATCAACCGGCCTTCGCGGTCAAGAGTCTGGCCGACCGTATTGCAGCCACTAAGCGCCAGTAAGGCGCCGATAAGGATAGTTCGCATCATGGCAGGCTAGAAGCCGCAGCGCACTCGGGCAAGCGCCCGCGCTCCATCACTGAGCAGTCCAGCCGCCATCGACACTCATGTTTGCGCCGGTAATCGACCCCGCCTCGTCGCGGCACAGGAACAGCGCCATCGCCGCAACCTCCTGCGGCGTAACGAATCGCTTGGTCGGCTGAGCGGCGAGGAGTACGTCGTTCATGACCTGCTCGCGCGTCAGCCCCCGGCCTTTCATCGTGTCGGGGATCTGGTTCTCGACCAGCGTCGTCCAGACATAGCCGGGCGAAATACAGTTGACCGTGACCCCCGTGGTCGCAAGCTCGAGCGCTATCGCCTTGGTAAGGCCCGCAATTCCGTGCTTGGTCATCACGTAAGCGCTCTTGTTGGCACTCGCGACCAGGCTGTGGGCCGAGGCGGTCGACAGAATCCGACCCCACTTCCTTGCCTTCATCATCGGCACGACCATGCGCGTCAGATGGAAGGCGGCACTCATGTTGAGCGCGACGATCCTGTCATATTGATCGACCGGGAAATCCTCGATCGGCGACACGTGCTGCATCCCGGCGTTGTTGACGATGATGTCGGGCCCCCCGGTCGCTTCATGACAGTCGTGCGCCATCCGCTCGATCGCCGCGACGTCCATCAGGTTAGCGCCGTCATAGCGCGCCGGTTCCCCCGCCAGCGTTTCAAGCTCTGCCCGTACCGCCTCGATCGCCGCAGCTTCGCCAAAGCCGTTGATCGTCACGCTCGCCCCCTCGGCCGCCAGCGCGCGAGCGATGGCAAGGCCGATGCCCGAGGTCGATCCGGTGACGATGGCGCTCTTGCCCTTGAGGAACATGCTTTCTCTCCCGTTGGTCTTTGCGCGTCTCATAACGGCGTACCCCGCGCCGCCAACCATATGTTTTGCAACCGTCACGGCTTTTGCGCATTGAGCGAGGCAACAAGAGGCACTCCCATGCGGCTCGACGACCAGCGCGAAAGCAGCAATTTTGAAATCGATTCGGGCCGCGGTGACTCGGGGTTCGGCGGCGGCGGCGGTGGGCTCGGCCTGATCTTCTCGCTGGTCGCCAGTCGCTTTGGGATCGTCGGAATCATTATCCTCGCGCTCGGTTACTGCGCGCTGCAGTCCTTTGGGGACGACCTGAGCGGGGGCAGCCAATCGGCGACGCAATCGATCGGCGGCAGGAGCGCGAACGGCATCATCGACCCGACGATTGAGCGCTTCACCAACAAGGTCCTTGGCTCCACCGAGGACACCTGGACCAAGCTGTTTGCCGCATCGGGCAACCAGTATCAGCCGACCGTCCTCCATTATTACCGCGCCGGCACTCAGTCGGGCTGCGGTGCGGCACAATCGGCGATGGGGCCCTTCTATTGCCCGACCGACAACAAGATTTACCTCGACACCACCTTCTTCCAGGAGCTTTCACAGCGGTTCCAGGCGCCGGGTGATTTTGCCATGGCCTATGTTATCGCCCACGAGGTCGGGCACCATATCCAGGACCTGCAGGGCACCCTCGACAAGGCGCACAACGCACAGGCGCGGATGAGCGATACCGCGGGCAATGCGGTGCAAGTCGGGATCGAGCTCGAGGCCGACTGTTACGCCGGGGTGTGGGCGAAGAACGCGCGCGACTCCAAGGGCCAATCGATCATGGAGGCGGGCGACATCGAGGAAGGGCTCAAGGCCGCCGACGCGATTGGCGACGACACGCTCCAGCGCGAGACGCAGGGCCGAGTGATGCCCGACAAGTTCACCCACGGCTCCTCCGCCCAGCGCGTCGCGGCGCTGCGCAAGGGATTCACCACCGGCGACCCTGCGCAGTGTCAGACTGTCGGTTAACTTACAGCCTGACCAGCATCTTCCCTGTGTTCGCCCCGGTGAACAGGCCGAGAAACGCTTCCGGGGTCTTCTCGAGACCCTCGACGATCGTGTCGCGGCTCTTGACCTGGCCGCTCGCGATCCAGCCGCCCATGTCGCGGTAGAAGTCGGCCATCTGCGGCAGGTAATCGGTGAAGATAAAGCCCTGGACGCGGATGCGCATTCCGATGACTCGCATGATGAAGCGGAATTGCGCCGGCTCGCCCCCGTTATAGCTGTCGATCATCCCGCAGATGGCGAAGCGCGCATCCTTGCGGGCATGGGCGAAGGCGGCGTCGAGATGGCTGCCGCCGACATTGTCGAAATAGACGTCGATACCTTTCGGGGCCACTTCGCCGAGCTGCTTGACGAGGTTGCCCGACTTGTAGTCGATCACCGCATCGGCCCCAAGTGACTTGACGAAGTCGCACTTCTTCGCCCCGCCAGCCGAGCCGATCATGTCATTCCCCGGGCTTTGGCGATCTGCACCACCGCCGATCCGACCGCGCCCGCCGCGGCCGAGACGAATACGATGTCGCCTTCCTTCGCCTGCGCGGCGTCGAACAGCCCGAAATAGGCCGTCCCGCCGGTCAGCCCGAGGTTGCCGAGGAAATCCTGCCGCGGCACGCCAAGGTCGGGCAGCTTGTTGAGCGCAGCCGCCGGGACGACTGACTCGTCGCGCCAGCCAAGCATGTGGACGACCTTGTCGCCGACCGCGAAGCCGGGGTCGCGCGACTCGACGACTTCGCCGACCGCGCCGCCCTCCATCGGGGCGTCGATCTGGAATGGCGGGACGTACGACTTCACGTCGTTCATCCGCCCGCGCATGTAGGGATCCACCGACAGGAAGTTGTTTTTCACCCGCACTGTGCCGTCGCCGAGCGCGGGCAGCGCCAGCTCCTTGAGCGCGAAATTGTCCATTAGGGGCATGCCATTGGGGCGGCTCATCAGATGCCAGGCGCGGGCCATTTCATTCTCCTGTCGGTTAAGATTGTTGACTGCGCCTTGCCCCCGGCGCGGGCAAAAGGAAAGCGCCGGCGAGGGGGGGCCTCGCCGACGTTCCTTTTATCCCGGCCACGCCTGTGGAGGGTGCGGCCGGAAACTCTTGATTAGGACTCGCGTGGGTAAGTGCCCGAGAAGCTCCGCTCGAGGTTGTGCGGGCCTTCGCTTTGCTGTGGCTGCGAGCGCTGGCCTAGCAGCGGCTGCATCGTCCGCTGGTCGCCAGCGTTGCGCTCCTCGAAGTTCCGCTCCTCGACCAGCTGGCGCTTGGCCTCGTCAGCGCTCTGCAACAAGATCAGCCGGTCGCCTTCGATGCGGTCGATCGCCGTGCAGCCCAAGGACTTGTGCAAGCCGCCTTGGCTGTCCCTGCTCAGAATGATCTTGTCGCCCTGGACCTTATCGACCTTGCCGACGCTGTGCTCGTCCGAGCCGACCACTTCCATATGCTCGCGTACCTGGCCGAGGATCTGGCGCTTGGTCTGGCGAGTGCCACGCCAGGACGAAAAGTCGTTGTCGAACTTCGACTGATGCTCGCGGCGATATTCGTCATAGTCATTGTCGATCGCGTCGATCTGGCGCTGGCGCCACTCGCTATAGTGCGGGTCATGATCACGCGAGCGCTCGGGCTGCTGCTGGCCCAACGAACCGCCGAACATTGCGCCCTCTGCTGCGCCGATCACGCCGCCGATCTCCCGGCCCTGCTCGCGCTCCTCGCGATACCGCTCGCCGGCGCGGCCATAATCCCCCGCATACGGTCGGTAATCGTCACGCGTATGATCCTGCGATCGGTCAAACTGGTTGCGCTCGTTGCGATCCCATTCGGGCTGGCGCGACGGGATCGAAGCGCCATAGTCGCGGCGCGACGGCTGCTGCTCATGGCGGCCTTGTGCATGGCTGCCTTGTTCATGGCGGTGTGCCAATCCGGTCTTGCGGTCGTCCTGTTCGCGACGCCGTTCTGCTTCCTCATCACCGAACCAACTCGATATCTGGTCGCCGGCGCGTTCGAAGAAGCCGCGCTCGCCGCCGCTGACGGCACTTGGGCGTCCGCGCTGCATGCGCTCGCGCTCTATGCGATCCTGCTCGCGGAAACGGTCATCACGCGGATTATCGTACCGATCATAAGTCATGTCTTGCTCTCCCAGGAACCGACCCCCGCCGCACTTCTGGTCCGAGCCACATCAACGAAGCGCGAGCTGGCTGCGTTCCGGCGCCGGAGCGACAAATTGATACCGGCAAGCCCAGCGGACCGGGCGAAGCGGCGAAGCGAGGCGCCGCTTGCAGCGAAGCAAATCGAGACGTTGCCAGCGCGATGAAGCGCCGCTAATGGCCTGTCACCGACGACGCGGGGCTGTAGCTCAGATGGGAGAGCGCTGCAATCGCACTGCAGAGGTCAGCGGTTCGATCCCGCTCAGCTCCACCAACCCGCCCGGTCAGTATTCTACAGCAAATTTAGATACTTGGGCGAATGGCGAAGCTCTCGCTGTCCGCTTCGCCCGCTGTGCCGTGCAATGCACCGCCAAAATAACTTTCCGAAAACCGCCTAAATCTGCTATTAATCCGTGTGAAAGTTTGCACAAAATTTTGCACAAAATCTTTGTGCGGATTTAAATAGACAGGCAAAAAGCCGAGAAGCTACGGATAAAGCATAACTTTATTCGACGCGAACCTCTGCAATGCCTAACCCTAATCTTCCGGCCAACACATCGGCTTACACCAACGTCCAGAGCTTGAATGACGAACTTCTGATCGCGCAGCGCACGGATCAGCTGAAACCCACGTGGTATCTTCATAAGCTCGGTGCGGAATGGGTCCGGCGAAGCCTTCGAACGACGGACCTGAAGACGGCGCGGGCCCGGGCCGATTAAGCTTTTCGCGTCTGGCAGGGCGACTCTACCGCCGATTAGCTGGCGGCGAGGGGATCAACCAAGCACCATATGATATGAGACCGCAACGCCGACAATTTCTTCGCCGAGACCGAGCAGGTTGCATTCCTCCCCACCAACGTCGTCCCGGGGATTGATTTCTCCAACGACCCCCTGCTTCAGGGCCGCCTGTTCTCCTACCTCGACACGCAGAAATCGCGGCTCGGCACGACCAATTTCCACCAGATCCCAATCAACGCCCCGCGCTGTCCCTTCGCCAATATGCAGCGCGACAGGATGATGCAAACGATGGTCCCCAAGGGCCGCGCCAACTACGAGCCCAACAGCCTCGCCGACGGCGGCGAGGATGGCGGTCCACGCGAAAGCACGCTTGGCTTTGCCAGCGTCGCCAAGTCTGGCGAGCGCAACGATCTCTTGGCCAAGCTCCGCGTTCGCTCCGAAACCTTCAAGGACCAATTCAGCCAGGCCCGCCTGTTTTTCCGCTCGCAGGCCGCGATCGAGCAGGCGCACATTGCCAGTGCGCTCGTTTTCGAGCTGTCCAAGGTCGGTGTCCCGGCGAGTCGCGAGCAAGTCATCGGCAACCTGCGCAATGTCGACGAAAGTCTCGGGCAACATGTGGCCGATGGCCTCGGCATGGCGCTCCCCGCAGCCAACCCCGTCGCAGCCCCCAACGCTCGAAATGAAACCGTCCGACGCGCTGTCGATCGTCAAGAAGGGCCCACCGCCGATGACCGGCCGCAAGATCACGATCCTGTTCGCGCATGGCTCCGACGGAGCGAAGATCGACAAGCTAGGCAGGCAGGTTCGCAAGGCCGGCGGCAAGCCGTTCCTCGTCGCCCCGAAGGTCGGCGACGTAATGCTCGCTGACGGCTCTGCGCTTGCCGCCGACGGCCAGCTCGCCGGCTCGCCCTCGGTGCTGTTTGACGCGGTCGCCCTGGTCCTCTTGGCCGACGGAGCGGCCATGCTCGCCAACGATAGCGCCGCGGTCGGTTTCGTTATGGACGCGTACGCCCATGTGAAGACCATCGGCACCGACGCCAACGCCCGGCCGCTGCTCGACAAGCCCGGGGTCAAGCCCGACGCCGGGGTCGTCTCGCTGAAGGATTTCGTGAGCATCGCCCCCGCCCGCCACCGGGGCCGCGAACCCAAAGTTCGGGATCTTGCTTAGCCAATTGAGTCGGAGATCGCAGAAGGGCTAGCGTTTGAACTTTGACAGATCGCTTGTACCCGTACCAACTGCAACGATATCGCGCTGTCCATAACGCTGCGCACGGCCATCTTGAGTATGGACAATGAATTTTCAAGGTGACGACCACCTGCTCGTCGCGGATCCGCCCGACCATCTCGGCCTGAATCTCGGACCGTTATTTTTAAGAAACGGGCCTCAGCCAAGGCAAAAATGTTTGTCCGGCTGCTTTTGATCGAGTTCCGATCAGCTCGACGGGTTGAGAAAGCGATTTTCAACTTGATTTTGCGATGCTCGAAGCCGGAGAGGGAGATCGAGCTCAAACGCTTCGATCCGAAGTTTCTGCAATTTCTTTGAGCGCGCGCACGACATACATTGCAAGTTCGATCAGCAACTGGGTGGCGAGGCAGTATTTATCTTTCTAAGGAAATCCTGCTGCAATCCGGTAGCTTCCCTGCACTCCGCAGCCATCCAAAGAGTATGGATTCCCAGCATGCCCCCCGTTCGTGCAAGCGTCTCGATCGCCGCCCTGTTGTCGGCCGCCTCGCCGCTCGTCGCCGGGGCGCCCCCGCTCGGCGACCCGATCATCGTCACCGGCCGGGGCCTCCCGCCGCCGAGGGCCGCCGCCGCCCATGACATCGCCACGATCGACCGCGCGCGCATCCTCCAATCCGCCAGCGGCCGACTCGAAGACGTGCTTCGCGACGTCGCGGGCCTGCAGGGCTTCCGCCGCTCGGACTCCCGCTCGGCCAATGCCACCAGCCAGTCGATCACGCTGCGCGGCCTCGGCGGCAACGCCTCCAGCCGCGCGCTGCTCATCCTTGACGGCGTCCCCCAGGCCGACCCGTTCGGCGGCTGGATTAGCTTCCCCGCCATCGCCACCGACCGAATCGGCCGGATTCGCGTGACCCGCGGCGGTGGCAGTGCCCTATGGGGTCCGGGCGCGCTCGGGGGGACGGTCGAGATCGAGAGCGCAGCACCGGGCGACCTCGACCCGATCGACGCACGTCTCGCGATCGGCAGTCGCAATTCGCGCGACGCCCGCGGCTCGCTCATGCTCATGCGCCGGTCGAGCTTCATCACCGCGTCGGGCGCCTTCGCCACGGGTAACGGATTCATCCCCATCGTCGCCGCCAATCGCGGACCGGCCGACCATGCCGCGCCTTATCGGCAGGTCTCGGGTGCCGTCCGCGCCGTTACCGCGCTCGGCCCCGCGACCGAGCTCCAGGCCAACCTTTCCGCCTTCGATGACCGCCGCAACCGAGGCATCGACCACACCGACAACCGCGGCCACGGCGTCGACGGGTCGCTGCGCCTCGTCGGCAAGGGTGCGCTGCGCTGGTCATTGCTCGGCTATGGCCAGAAACGCCGCTTCGCCAGCCAGTCCGCCGCGATCAATGCCGGCCGCTCGGACTCGACCTTGATCCTCGACCAATATGCCGTACCCTCGACGGGCTGGGGCGCGCACGGCGATGTCGTTCGGCTTAGCGGCGACCTTGAGCTCCGCCTCGGCGCCGACCTGCGCGCGGTACGCGGCGAGACTCGCGAATTTTATCAATATGTCGCGGGCTCGGCGACCCGTCGCCGAGTCGCCGGCGGCCGCTCGCTGACCACGGGAGCCTTCGCTGACGCGACCCTGACCGAGGGCGCGCTGACCGCCAGCCTGTCGGGCCGCGTCGATCATTGGTCGATCCGCGACGGTCGATTGTTCGAACAGACGCTGACCGGCACGACCCTGACCAACACCAAATTCGCCGACCGCAGCGGCTGGCAGCCGACCGGCCGCGCCGCGATCGCCTACCGCCCGGGCGGTGGCCTCAACGTACTCGCCTCAGCCTATCGCGGGTGGCGCTTGCCGACGCTCAACGAACTCTACCGCCCCTTCCGCGCGGGGGCCGACGCCACTGCCACGAATGCCGCGCTCGATCCCGAATCACTGACCGGCGCCGAGGCCGGAGTCGACTGGGCGCTGTCCGCCAATGCGAAGGCGAGTTTCACCGTCTTCACAGCCCGACTGCACAACGCGATCGCCAACGTCACCGTCGCGCGCGGACCCGGCACCTTTCCGGGCGTCGGCTTTGTCAACGCCGCGGGCAGCTATCGTCGGCGAGAGAATCTCGACGCCATCGCGACGAGCGGCGCCGAGTTCGGCTTCGACCTCCTCCGCCGCCCGCTCGACGTTCATCTATCCTACAGCTACGTCGATGCACGGGTGCGGGACGACGTCGCAGGCCACGCGCTCAATGGGCTCCGCCCGGCGCAAACCCCCGAGCACCAGGTCTCGGCGACGGTCGGTTGGACCTCTCCTCGCGACCTTCGCCTATCGCTGACGGCGCGCGAAAGTTCGAGCCAATATGAGGATGATCTCAATCAGCGCATGTTGAAAGCCGCCTTCACCGTCGACGCGTTCGCCTCAATCCCAGTCAGCCGCCACCTCGCGATCGGCCTGCGCGGCGAAAACCTCTTCGACGAACAGGTCGAAGCGGGCATCTCCGCCGACGGAACGGTCGAGCGAGCCGTGCCGCGCACGCTGTGGCTCGAAGTGACGCTGAAGTAAGCCCCTAGCGACCGTCACCGCGCCAGCGCTTGCCCTAGCGGCCGTGGCCGCGCCAGCGTTTGATCGTGCGCTGGATTATGCCTTCCTCGCCGCCGGTCTCGCGCCACAGCGCGGCGAAGCTCGGGTCGGACGAGGCGGGGCGCTTCTCCGGTTCGAGATCGTCGAAGCGGACGCGGATCGGGATCGCGACACCTTCGCCGCAGACGATGCATTCGCGGTTGCGCAACGCCGGGATGGCGTCGAGGAAGCCGCGCGCGCCTTCGGGCATGGCGGCGCGGACGCAGGCCTGGTCGCGCTCGTTGTTTAGGCGCATGGCAATGATCGTGCCGCACTGCGAAAGCACGCCCTCGGCAAGATCCGACGGACGCTGGGTGATGAGGCCCAGCGAGACGCCGTATTTGCGGCCTTCCTTCGCAATTCGCTCGAGGATCTTGCGCACTGCCTGCCCGCTCGTCTTGTCGTCCTTCGGTACGTAGCGGTGGGCTTCCTCGCAGACGAGGAGGATCGGGCGTTGCGCTTCGGTCCGGGACCAGATGGCATAGTCGAACACCATTCGCGCGAGCACCGAGACGACCACCGAGGTGACTTCGGACGGAATGCCCGAGACGTCGACGATCGAGATCGGCCGGCCGTGGCCCGGCAGGCGGAACAGTTTCGCGAGGAAGCTGCCCATCGAGTCCGAAACGAGCATCCCGGAGAACATGAAGCTGTAGCGCGGGTCGGCCTTCAATTCGTCGAGCTTGGTCTTGAGGCGCTGGTACGGCAGTGTGTCGCCGGCGCGATCAAGCTTGCCCATTTCGTTGACGAGGATCGTGTTGAGGTCGCTCAGCAGATAAGGGATTGGCGAATCGACGGTGATGCGGCCGTATTGCTCGCCAGTCTTGCCCTTGCTGCGCGCGCCCAGCAAGCATTTGGCGAGGATGTCTCTGTCACGCTGACGCTCGGCGCCGTCGGTGGTCAGCAGGACCTCGCAATGCTCCTCGAAATTGAGCAGCCAGTAAGGGAGCTGGAGATTGTCGGCGTTAAACAGCTCGCCACAATCCTTGAACGCCGCCGAATATTCACCGTGCGGATCGATCATCACGATGTGCCCCTCGGGCGACAATTGCGAAATACGATGGAGGATCAGCGCGACCGAGGTCGACTTGCCGGTGCCGGTCGAGCCGAGAATGGCGAAATGCTTCGACAGCATCGGGTCGATGTAAAGCGTGCCGCGGATGTCGTCGGTCGGGTAGACCGTGCCGATCTCGATGTGCGGGCTGTCGTCGGCGGCGAAGATGCCCTGCATGTCGCAGGTCGAGACAGGGAACAGCTCGTCGCCGGGGATCGGGTAGCGTGTCACGCCGCGGCGGAAACTGACCAGGCTGCCGTCGTCGGCCTGCTTGCCCTCGCCGAGGAAATCGACTTTGGCGCAGACCGTGCCGGGCTCGTCACCGGCGCGCAATGTGCGAACGTTGGCGATTAGCCACGAGCCCGCCACCTGCATCTTAATCTGGCTGCCAACCTGGCCCGACATTGCGAGCGAAGGATCGGCGTTGGTGGCAAGCGCATGGAGTGCGGCGGAGTCCATCACCACGGCGGAACCCGAACCGGCGATCTCGAGCACTCGGCCGATCGCCAATTGCGGATCCGATGGGGCGTGGGGGACACGGCCCGGAACGCTCTCCGCGTCGCCATAGCTGCCGATCTCGTCGAGGAACTGCTTCAGACTGCTGTTTTCGTCCATCGTCGCGCGCCCACCACCTTGCTGTGTAGCGAAGGGGTTAGAGCGACGCGGTTAAGATAGGGTTAGAAGCGCGTTTTACCCGCGGCGACGGAAGGCGGCGGCGGCGGCCCAACCGAGCCCGAGCGAGAGCAGCACCGCGGCGATACCGTAAGCAAATGCGTGGCGGCGGGCGACGAGTGCGACATAACGTTCGAACCCCGACTTGCCGATTTTCACGTCGCGGGTGGCGGCGGCGAGCACCCGGCCGTGATCGATCAGGAACGTCTCGGCGGTGTAGGTACCGACCGGGACCGAACTCGGGATGGCGATGGCGGCGCGGTAAAGCACGCCGTTGGTGACTTCGATGCCGCGCGGATTTTCCGCGTAAAGGCCTTGGCGACGGCGCAGGTCGAGCAGGCCAACCTCGAAATGACGCTCGCGGCCAGGGAGCGCACCGCCGCCGGGAGATAATTGGAGGTTCTTGAGCCCGAGCTCGTAGATCGAGGCGGTGCGGTCATCGACGAGGTCGCTCAAGGGTCGCGACGAGGCGACCGAGTAGAAGCTGGGAGCGGAACGGAAGCGGCTCTGGTCGGTGTTCATCCAGATGCCGGCGACCTTGGACTTTTCGCGAATGAGAATCGGCTGGTCGGGGCCGCGCAGGACGACGACTACGTCGGCGGGACGGTCGGGGACGCGGCCGCCGGGATAGAGCACCGCACCAAACAGGAGCAATTGCGCGCCGGTGAAGCTGTAGCGGATCTCGACCTCGCGCGCGGACACGTCGGGGACGAGCTCAGGCTTGGTCGCGGCTGTGAGCAGCGGGAGTACGAGGAGCATGGCGCGCTTCAGAGCAGCATTTATTTGGTCGCGCAGCTTCACAGCAGCTCGATCGTGAAGATTTCGTCGGGGTGCCAAGCGAGGCCGAGTGCCATGCGCAGCGCGACGAGGAGGATGATGATGGCGAGCGCGAGGCGCAGCAGGTCGGGCTTGAGGCGGGTAGCGAGCTGGGCGCCATATTGCGCGCCGATGACACCGCCGACGAGGAGCAGCGCGGCGAGCACGATGTCGACCGCGCCGCTGGTGAGCGCCTGGATCAGGGTCGTCGCGGCGCTGACCGCGAGGATCATGACGAGGCTGGTGCCGATGACGACGCGCGCCGCCATGCCGAGGAGGTAGATCATCGCGGGGACGAGGATGAAGCCGCCGCCGACGCCGAGGATGACGGTCAGCGTGCCGGCGCCAAAGCCGAGCAGGGCGGGGGCGAGCGGCGAGAGATAGAGGCCCGAAGCGTAGAAGCGGGTGCGGAAAGGAAGGCTGGCGACCCAACGATTGTGGCGCGGCTGGGTTTTTGGCCGTTCGCGTTTGAGCCAGCCGAGCGCGAACAGCGCGTCCTTGAGCATGAGGCTCCCGATCGAGCCGAGCAGCAGCACGTAAAGGAAGCCGACGACGAGATCGACCTGGCCGGTGGCCTGGAGGATGCGGAAGAGGGCGGCGCCGGCGAGACTTCCGGCGAGGCCGCCGCCGATCATGACCAGCCCCATCTTGAGGTCGACCCCGCCGCGGCGCCAATGGGCGAGCGCGCCCGACACGCTGGCACCGGTGATCTGGGTGGTGGCCGAGGCGACCGCGACGGTCGGCGGGATGCCGTAGAAGATGAGCAGCGGCGTCGTGAGGAAGCCGCCGCCGACCCCAAACAGGCCGGACAGCACGCCGACCAGCGCGCCGAGCGCGACGATCAGCAACGCATTGACCGACTGGCCGGCGATGGGGAGATAAACGTGCATGACCGGGTACGACGCTAGGGTGCGAGCGCTGCGGTCGCAATGGCTGGGGTCTCTTGTCGGCTGTGCCGACGCTGTACATTTCGCGGCAAATACGCGCTAGAAATCCCCCGCAATCGTGACGGACGGTCCCGACGAGGGAAAGGCGGTGCCGCGCAGGCGCTGGCGATAATCGGCGTGGATGCGGATGCCGTGGCGCTTCGCAATCGTCAGGCG
>JANMWM010000196.1:0-4117 GCA_031394005.1 Sphingomonas sp. | reverse complement strand
TCGGCGACGGGGCGATGAGCGCGGGAATGGCCTATGAGGCGATGAACAATGCTCAGGCCGCGGGCAATCGGCTGATCGTCATCCTCAACGACAATGACATGTCGATTGCGCCCCCGGTCGGCGGGCTGTCGCACTATCTTGCCAGCCTGGTGTCGTCGGGCGGCTACCTCCACGTCCGCGATTTCGCGCGGCGGGTGGCCAAGCGGCTGTCCAAGCGGGTCCATCGCGCGGCGTCCAAGGCCGAGGAATTCGCGCGCGGCATGGCCACCGGGGGCACGCTGTTCGAGGAACTGGGCTTTTATTATGTCGGGCCGGTCGACGGACATGACGTGGTGGGCCTCGTCGAGATCCTCGAGAATGTCCGCGACGCCGACGAGGGGCCAATGCTGGTTCATGTCGTCACTAAGAAGGGTAAGGGCTATGCCCCGGCCGAGGCGGCGGACGACAAATATCACGGCGTCGTCAAGTTCGACGTCGTCTCGGGCAAACAGGACAAGGGACCGGGTGGCGGGCCGCCGTCCTACACTGCGGTGTTCGCCAAGGCATTGTGTGACGAGGCGCGGCGTGACGACAAGATCGTTGCGATTACCGCGGCGATGCCGTCGGGCACCGGGCTCGACAAGTTCGAGGCCGAGTTTCCCGATCGGACATTCGACGTTGGGATTGCCGAGCAGCATGCGGTGACCTTCGCCGCCGGGCTCGCCGCGAAGGGCTTTCGCCCGTTCTGCGCGATTTATTCGACCTTCCTCCAGCGCGCTTATGACCAGCTGGTCCATGACGTCGCGATCCAGAATTTGCCGGTACGGTTCGCGATGGACCGGGCGGGGCTGGTCGGGGCGGACGGGGCGACCCATGCCGGGTCGTTCGATCTGGCATATCTGTGCACCCTGCCCAACATGGTCGTCATGGCCGCGGCGGACGAGGCCGAACTCGCTAACATGGTCCATACCATGGCGCTCCACGACAGCGGGCCGAGCGCGGTGCGTTATCCTCGTGGTAACGGGCGCGGGGTGGAGATGCCGTCGACGCCCGAGCAGCTCGAGATCGGCAAGGGGCGGGTGGTGCGCGAGGGCAAGGCGGTCGCGATCCTGTCGCTCGGGACGCGGCTCGAGGAAGCCGAGAAGGCCGCCGAGCAGCTCGAGGCGATGGGGTTGTCGACTACGGTCGCCGACATGCGCTTTGCCAAGCCGCTCGACGAGGCGCTGATCCGGCGGCTGCTGACCACGCACGAAGTCGCGGTGACGGTCGAGGAGGCTTCGGTCGGTGGGTTTGGCGCGCATGTGCTGACGCTGGCGAGCGACGAGGGGCTGATCGATGCGGGGTTGAAGCTGCGCACGATGCGCCTGCCCGATGTCTTCCAGGACCAGGACGCGCCGATGAGGCAATATGACGACGCCGGGCTCAATGCCCCGCATATCGTCGAAACGGTGCTCAAAGCGCTTCGCCGCAACAGTGTCGGGGTCGCCGAGGGGGCAAGCGCCTGAGCCCCGAGCGGCAACAGCGCGCCGCCTATCGCGCGTGGACCTCGATCACGCTGCGTTGGGCCGACAACGACGTGTACGGTCACGTCAACAATACCGTTTATTACCAGTGGTTCGACGATGCGGTGAACGGCTGGCTGATCGGTGCCGGATTGCTCGACTTCGGGGGGGGCGACCCGATCGGGCTGGTCGTCTCGACCGCCTGCGATTATTTCGCCCCGCTCACCTTTCCCGGCGAGGTCGAGGTCGGGCTGGCGGTCAAGCGGCTGGGCGCGTCGAGCGTAACCTACCGCCTTGGCGTGTTCGCCATGGACGCTGACGAACCCGCCGCGCAGGGCCGCTTCACCCACGCCTATGTCGGTCGCGGCAATCGCCGCCCGGTCCCCCTTCCCGAACAGTGGCGCGTCGCGCTGGGAACGCTCAGCTAGATCAGGCGCGCTTTCGCGGCGGCATATTCGCGCGCGAGCCGATCGACCATCGCCGAGACCGGGCCGACGCTGTCGACCGCGCCGATGCCCTGGCCCGATCCCCAGATGTCGCGCCACGCCTTCGCGCCCGACGACGATTCGAAGCTCATGGCCTCGGGCCCGGCGGTAGGCAGATTGTCCGGGTCGAGCCCGGCGGCGATGATCGACGGGCGCAGGTAATTGCCGTGAATGCCGGTGAACAGGTTCGAATTGACGATATCGGCTGCGGTCCCTGCAACGATGCCCTGCTTGTAATTATCTTCGGCGCGGGCCTCCTCGGTGGCGATGAACGGCGAGCCGATATAGGCGAAGTCGGCTCCCATCGCCTGCGCCGCGAGTACCGCTCCTCCGGTCGCGATCGAGCCCGACAGCGCGAGCGTTCCGGTGAACCATTTGCGGATTTCGTGGACCAGCGCGAACGGCGACCATTGGCCCGCATGCCCGCCCGCGCCGACCGCGACCGCGATGAGGCCGTCGGCACCCTTCTCCACCGCCTTGCGCGCAAAGCGGTCGTCGATGATGTCGTGGAGGGTGATTCCGCCCCAGGCGTGGACCGCAGTGTTGAGGTCTTCGCGCGCGCCGAGCGAGGTGATCGTGATAGGCACTTTCCACTTCGCGCAAGTCTCGATATCGGCCTCGAGCCGGTCGTTTGAGCGATGGACGATCTGGTTGACCGCGAACGGCGCGGACGGCGCGTCGGGGTTCGCCGCATCATGCTCGGCGAGCGCTTCGCTGATCTCGGCGAGCCATTCGTCGAGTTGGGCTTGCGGGCGTGCGTTGAGCGCGGGGAAGGAGCCGACGATCCCGGCCTTGCACTGGGCGATGACGAGCGCGGGACAGGACACGATGAACAGGGGCGCACCGATGACGGGCAGGCGCAGGCGCGAGAGGATCGGCGGGACGCTCATTGGGGATGTTCCTCTTGGACGCGGTGATAGTCGTGATACCATTTGACGAAGCGCGGTACGCCTTCGTCGATGCTGGTCGTCGGCGCATAGCCATGGTCGCGCGCGATCGCGTTGATGTCGGCGAAGGTGTCGGCGACGTCGCCCGGCTGCATTTCCTTGGGATCGATGATCGCCGTGCGGCCGGTTTCGGCCTCGAGCAGGCCGACTACGCGGATCAGTTCCTCCGAGCGATTATTGCCGATATTGTAGACCGCGTGGGTGGCGACGCTTCCGCCCGCCTTCTCCGCGCCATTGTCGGCTGGCGGTCCGTCGAGGCAGGCGACGGTGCCGCTGACGATATCGTCGATGAATGTGAAGTCGCGGCGCATTTTGCCTGCGTTGAACAGCGGCAGCGGGCGGCCTTCGTAGAGCGCCTTGGTGAAGATCCACATCGCCATGTCGGGACGACCCCACGGGCCATAGACGGTGAAGAAGCGCAGGCCGGTCAGAGGAATTTTGTAGAGGCTGGCGTAGCTTTCGCTTATCAGCTCGCCGGCCTTCTTGGTCGCGGCATAGAGCGACAGCGGGTGGTCGACGCGGTCCTCGACGCGGAACGGGAGGGTCTTGTTGCCGCCATAGACCGATGATGACGAGGCATAGACCATATGGCTGGCGCGGCGATGGCGGGCGAGTTCGAGCATGTTGGCGTGGCCGACGAGGTTCGACTGGATGTAGGCGGACGGGTTCTCGATCGAGTAGCGCACCCCGGCCTGCGCGCCGAGGTGGACGATGCGATCGAACTGGTGCCGCGCGGCGAAGTCGGTCAGCGCGGCATTGTCGGCGAAATCGACCCGGTCGAAGGCGAAGGCGTTGCCGAAGTCGCGGCGCAGATCGGCCAGCCGTGCTTCCTTGAGCGAGACGTCGTAATAATTGTTGAGATTGTCGATCCCGACGACGCGCTCGCCGCGCTCGAGGAGGCGCCGCGCGGTCGAATAGCCGATGAAGCCGGCCGCGCCGGTAACCAGGATAGTCATGGGCGCTGCTCTAGCGAGCGATCCGCCGCTCGACAATTCGTACGCGTTAACTCCGCATCCGGCGAGAGGGCGCCGCGACAGGGCCGGGACACTTGCTGCGCGAGCTCCGCCCGGCATTCGCGCTCGCGGTCGGACTCGGATAGGTCATCGGCGGGGGCATCTTGCATGGACCGGCGACGGTGCTCGACGCGGTGCCCAATATAACATCGCTTTGCTGTTGTGGATCGCGGTCGGCATTCACTCGCTGA
>JANMWM010000171.1:0-11626 GCA_031394005.1 Sphingomonas sp. | reverse complement strand
GTCCATCACGACATTCTCGAGCACTGTCCCGAAGCGCCTCGTCGTGGCGAAGATCTCGGGTTCGCTTTCGGCCGAAAGGCGAATCATCTTGGCATAGCAACCGCCCTCGAAGTTGAAGACGGCAGTGTCCGACCAGCCATGCTCGTCGTCGCCAATCAGCGTGCGCGCCTTGTCGGCCGACAAGGTCGTCTTGCCGGTACCCGACAGGCCGAAGAAGATCGCGGTGTCGCCATCGGGACCGATATTGGCCGAGCAGTGCATCGGCATGATGCCCTGTGGCGGAAGCAGATAGTTGAGCAGCCCGAACACCGACTTCTTCATCTCGCCGCCATATTCGGTCCCGCCGATGAGGATCAGCTTCTCGGTGAAATTGACCGCGATGACAGTCTCGCTGCGGCAGTCGTGGCGCTCGGGATCCGCGCGGAAGCTGGGCAGGTCGATGATCGTGTACTCGGGCACGAAATCGGCAAGCTCACCCTCGCCCGGCCGCACCAGCATCGTGCGGATAAACAGGCTGTGCCAGCTATATTCGTTGATGATCCGCACCTTGACGCGATGCTCGGGCTGCGAGCCGCCGAACAGGTCCTGGATGAACAAATCGGGCTTGATCTCGAGTTGGGCCAAAAAGTCGGCCTTGAGGTTGGCGAAGGCGCGAGGCGTCATCGCCTTGTTTGTCTTTCCCCACCACACCGTCTCTTCGGTCTCGGCGTCGCGCACGATATATTTGTCTTGAGCGCTGCGGCCGGTGTGCCGGCCAGTCTTGACGACCAGCGGACCATCCTTGGCGAGCAGGCCCTCGCCTCGCGCCAGCGCGGCTTCGACTAACGGCGCCGTGGTCAGGTTCCAGTGGAGCTTCGCCCCGCTCCGGATTCCCTGGGCCTCAAGCCCGTGCGAAGAAACACGCTTCACCACCGGTAATCTCCTTGAGAATCAGCGCGTCGCGCACCAGGCGGCGCATCACCGCATACGTATGCGGCCTGCCTATAGTCGGGCATCCGTCCGAGTCAAAGTGGACCACTCGGCTGGCTTGCCCCGACAGCGCGACCCCGGTATTCGCGAAAGCCGTCCTTCCACCGGAGCGTCCATGAGCCCCGTGATCGCGCTCGTCGACGACGATCGCAACATCCTGACCTCGGTGTCGATCGCGCTCCAGGCCGAGGGCTTCGTCACGCGTGTCTATTCGGACGGCGGCGCGGCGCTGAAGGCCTTTGTCGAGAATGAGCCAGACCTCGGGGTGTTCGACGTCAAGATGCCGCAGATGGACGGAATGGAGCTGCTTCGCCGGCTGCGCGAGAAGGGTGGCACGCTCGGCGCGATGCCGGTCATCTTCCTGACCTCGAAGGACGACGAGCTCGACGAGGCACTTGGCCTCGCAATGGGTGCCGACGACTATATCGCCAAACCCTTCTCGCAGCGACTTCTCATCGCCCGCATCCGCGCCATCTTGCGCCGCCAGGAATTCGCGCGCGAGACAGTCGAAGGGGGCGCCGAGCAGCAGCCCGAACTCCAGTTGATCGAGCGCGGCCGACTCGCGATGGACCCGGCGCGACACAAGGTGTTGTGGGACGGCAAGGGGGTGACGCTCACGGTCACCGAGTTCATCATCCTCGAAGCGCTCGCCCAGCGCCCGGGCGTGGTAAAATCGCGCAACCAACTGCTCGACATCGCCTATAGCGACGACACCTATGTCGACGACCGCACCATCGACAGCCACATCAAGCGCATCCGCCGCAAATTTCGCGGGTGCGATCCCGACTTCGATTCAATCGACACCCTATATGGCGTCGGATACCGATTTGAAGAGTGATCTCGCCGAGCCGCGGCTGCCGTTTCGCGGTCGCCACACGCTCGCGACGCGGCTCCTCGCCACCAACCTGCTGACGCTGGCGCTGGTCGGCTTCGGCATTTTCGTGCTCGACCAGTTCCGCGACAAGCTGCTCCAGGAGCGGTTGGACCGAATTACGGCGCAATCCAGCTTCGCGGCCGAGGCCCTGAGCGACGAATCGCCGAGCACCAAAGTCCGTACCATGGCCCGGTTGGGCCGCATCACCGGTAACCGTCTTCGTCTCTTTGACCCCCGCGGCCACCTCTTAATCGATAGCTGGGCGACGTCCGGGCCGACATTCGTGCTGCGCGATCCCAAGAGCCAGCCTTGGACCAAGGATGCCGCCCGACTGCTCGATCGCGGATTCAATGCGCTTACCCGCGGCGGCTATATGCCGCCGTTCAACGATCCAACAAACGATGTTCGCGACAGCTGGCCCGAAGCCCGCACCGCGCTGATGACGCACCGGCCGCAACGAATGGTGCGGGAAGCGCCCGATCTCACTCCAGTCATTTCGAGCGCAGCAGCGCTCGACGACGGCTCGGTCGTGCTCGTCATGGGCAACGACCGAAATTTCACCCGCCTGATTCGCTCCGAGCGCGCCTCGCTCGGCATCGCGATGCTGATTGCCGCGCTGCTCTCGGTCGGCTTGTCGCTGTTCCTCGCGCGCACCATCGTCAGCCCACTGCGCCAGATCGCCCGCGCCGCTCACCGGGTTCGCCTCGGCCGGGCGCGAGAGGTCCGCGTTCCACGCCTCCCCTCGCGGCGCGACGAGATCGGCATGCTCGCGCGCGCGGTCAGCGATATGAGCCAGTCGCTGCGCAAGCGAATCGACAATATCGAGGCGTTTGCCGCCGACGTCACGCATGAGCTCAGGAACCCCCTCGCCTCGCTCCGTTCCGCGGTCGACAGCCTCGAGCGGATCGACGATCCTACGCTGCGCACCCAATTGCTCGACGTCGTCCGCCAGGACGTGCTCCGTCTCGACCGGCTGATCGGCGACATTTCCGAAGCCGCGCGGACCGATGCCGAGCTCGCGCGCGCCAGGTTCGAGCGAGTCGATCTCGGGCAGCTGATCGAGCAGCTAGTCGCCGCATGGGAGCAGCGCCGCGCCACTGGCGACGTGCGCATCGCCTTCGCCCGCCCGCGCCGCGACAGCACGGTGGTGATGGGCGATCCCACCCGACTCGCCCGCGCAATCGACAATCTTGTCGACAATGCGATCAGCTTTTCGTCCACCGCCGGCCTCGTCGAGGTCGTCGCCGCGCGAGTCGGTAACGACATCCGCATCCGCATCGACGATGAAGGTCCCGGCGTCCCGCCCGAGCAGCGCGAAGCAATCTTTAACCGGTTTCACTCAGTAAGGCCCCAGGCCGAGCAATTCGGCCGCCATTCGGGACTCGGCCTTGCGATCGCCCGTGCGATCGTCGAAGGTCATGATGGGGAGATTAATGTGGCTGACCGCGACAACGCGCCATCGGGCGCCCGCTTTACCATCCGCCTGCCGGCGGCTGACCGCGAATGAGCCTCCGACTCTCCTCCGAAACGCTTCATGCGAGTTGCGTTGCGCTCGACGGGCGCGCGGTGCTGATCACCGGAATCAGCGGGTCGGGCAAGTCCGACCTTTCGTTGCGCCTGATCGATCGCGGCTTCATCCTCGTCAGCGACGACCAGACCATCGTCCGCAAATCTGGTGAGAAGCTCATCGCCACCGCGCCGGCGACGATCGCCGGCAAGCTCGAGATCCGCGGTGTCGGGATCGTCGAGATGGAGACGGTCAAAGACGTGCAGGTCGTTCTGATCGTCGAGCTGACTAGCGACATCCAGCGCATGCCCGACGACAGCCGGGAGCGGCCGGTACTCGGGGTCAAACTGCCGCTGATCAGCGTCGACGCCACGACCGCCTCGGCGGCGTCGAAGGTCGCGCTCGCGCTCGATCGGCTCGGCCTCAAGGCGTGAGCAGCCGCGGCAGGCCTCCCAACCTGCCGCCACGCCTGCCGCGCCTGTTGCTTGTTACGGGCATGTCGGGCGCGGGCAAGTCGAGCGTGCTCGACGCGCTCGAGGATATGGGCTGGGACTGCGTCGACAACCTACCCGCGACCCTCCTGCAACCATTCGTCACGGGCGAGCGCGATGCCCGCCAGACGATGCCGATCGCAGTCGGCATGGATGTGCGCAGCCGCGGCTTCGACGTCGCCACCCTCCCCGCCATGCTTCGCGCGATCGAGGGGGTAACTCCTGAAATTCTCTACCTCGACTGCGCCGGGGCCGAACTCATCCGCCGCTATGGCGAGACTCGCCGTCGCCATCCACTTGCTCCCGACCGCCCAGCCGAGGACGGTATCGCGCGCGAACGCGAGCTAACCGGCCCGCTGCGCCTCACCGCCGACGCGGTCATCGACACCACCGACCTCAAGCCCGCCGACCTGCGTGACGAGCTTCGCCGACGCTATGGCGGCGACCGCGACGAACCGGTGCTGACGATTGCCTCGTTCGGCTTTGCGCGCGGTGTTTCGCGTACCGCCGACCTGGTGTTCGACATGCGCTTTATCGACAACCCGCACTGGGTCGATGAGCTGCGCCCACTCACCGGCCGGGACCAGCTGGTCCAGGACTATGTCGCCGCCGACCCGGCGTGGGGCGCGACGATGGAGCGGATCGAGGCCCTACTCGCCGACCTGATTCCCCGCTATTGGGCCGCGGGCAAGAGCTATCTGACGGTGGCATTCGGCTGCACGGGGGGTCGTCACCGGTCGGTTGCGGCGGCAGTCGAGCTGACGGAGCGGTTGCGGGCCCGAGGCTTTTCGCCGATGGTTCGCCACCGAGACCTCGCAACGCCGCCGAGCGACACGATCGAGGAACAGCACGGCCTGCTTGGCGGCCGGCAGGGTTAGGCGAGTAGGCGGGTGAGGGAATGATTGGTTTGGTGCTGGTGACCCACGGCCGTCTGGCGGCCGAGTTCATCACGGCAATGGAGCATGTCGTTGGCCCGCAGGAGTCGATCGAGGGCATCTGCATCGATGCCGACGACGACATGGAAGCGCGCCGCGCGGACATCGCCGCGGCGATCGCCAAGGTCGATGGCGGCAAGGGCGTGATCATCTTGACCGACCTGTTCGGCGGAACCCCCTCCAACCTCGCGATCAGCCTGATGAAGAGCGACCAGATCGAGGTCATAGCCGGGGTTAATCTGCCGATGCTGATCCGGCTCGAAGGCGCCCGGAAAGTGATGGGAGTCCGCGCCGCGGTTGCCGCCGCGCGCGAGGCAGGGCGGAAATATATTTCGGTCGCGAGCGAAATCCTCGGCGAGGCTGCAGCCTAGTGCCATCGCGGGTCGTTACCCTCGCTAACCGCCGCGGGCTTCATGCCCGGGCCAGCGCGAAGTTCGTCACGCTGGCGAGCGAGCTAGAGGCCACGACCGAGGTTGAAAAGGATGGCAACAAGGTCGTCGGCACCTCGATCATGGGATTGATGATGCTCGGCGCGGCGATGGGGGACGAGATCCGGATCTCCGCTGAAGGCCCTGGCGCTGACGAGGCGCTCGAGCGACTTGTGGCGCTGGTCGAAGGGCGCTTCGGCGAAGACTGATGCCGCGGGTCATCACGTCGTTCGGCAATGACACCGTCAAGCTGATCCGCTCGCTGCGCGACAGGAAAGCGCGGCGGGAAAGCGGACTGTTCCTCGCCGAGGGGCTGCGCATCCTGGTTGAGGCGAGGGACAGCGGCCTTTTGCCCGAGATCATCGCCTTCGCTCCCGCCAGCGCCGCTCACCCGCTCGCCGCCCAGATCATCGCTGCGACCGAAGCTGCTGGCGGCGATGCGATCGAGACCAGCCCCGACATCCTGTCGAAGATGTGCGGCAAGGATAATCCCGGGCTCGTCCTTGGCGCCTACCGCCAGCCCCCGACCGAACTTGCCGCGATCGACCGCTCGGCCGCGCCGCTGTGGATCGTCGCCCAGGCACTTAGAGACCCGGGTAACATCGGCACCATCCTTAGAACCGGTGACGCCACCGGCGCGGGTGGCCTGATCCTGATCGATGATTGTGCCGATCCCTATTCGGTCGAGGCGGTCAGGGCGTCGATGGGGGCGGTGTTCACGCAAGGCATTGCCACCGCGCGGTGGGACGAGTTCGTGCCGTGGCTCCGCGCCGGGCCGGGGCAGCTGGTGGGCACGAGCCTGAGGACCGAGACCGACTATCTCGATGCAACATACGAGCAGCCGTGTTTCCTGCTGATCGGTAACGAGAGCCAGGGGCTTCCGGCGGACTATGAGTCAGCGTGCGACCTCCTCGTCAAGATGCCAATGCTGGGGCGGGCCGACAGCCTTAACGCTGCGGTTGCCGCGGCAGTGATGGCCTTTCGGGTCAGGGCAAGCTGGCGCGAGCAATAAGGAACGCAACTGAACCGTAAAGAGTTTTGCGGTCATGAACCGTCCCCGCGCACTCGCCCCGCTGGCGCTCGTCGCCCTCCTTGCCGGCTGTAACACGGTCGCCCTCAACAATCCGTTCGGCGGAGGATATGGGCCGCCGCCGCCCCAGATGAGCACGGCCTTCTTTCACGCGGTCGGGCAGGAGCCGGGGTGGACACTCGATATCGGTCCGCGTGAGATGCGCTTTTCGGGCGTCTATGGCGAGGGGCCGGTCATCCAGCCGACGCCGCGCGCGATCAACGGCTTCGCCGGCGAGATCTACCAGACGCTGCGGCTCAACGTGAACGTGGCCCACGGCCAGTGCCGCGACGGCATGAGCGGGCGGGTCTGGCCCGACAAGGTCCAGGTCCGCGCCGACAACCGCAGTTTCGAAGGCTGCGGCGGACCGAGCGACATCGCCTCGCCGCCAGTGACCGCGGGCGGTTCGCTGGCGGGCAGCCACTGGCGGGTGGCGTCGGTCAACGGTCGCGGGACGCCGGTGGCGGGCGACTATCGGATGGACTTTACCGGCGACCAGGTCAGCGCGCGGTTCGGATGCAACAGCTTCAGCGCAACCTACCTAATCGACCGCGACATGGTCAGCACCGGCCCGCTGATGTCGACCAAGATGGCCTGCATGGGCGAAGCCGGGAGCTTTGAGTCGCAGGGCAGTGCGGTATTGGGACTCCCCGCCCGAGTGCGGTTCGAGCCGGGGCGACTGAGCCTCACTAACAACGCCGGGATCATCGAACTCGAGCGCCGCTGATCGTGAAAAGTCAGCCTAAAGTCAGCCCTAAGTGCATTTGTAGATTGTCATTTTTCGCAAGAGAATCAAACAATTACGGATAATCTCAGGCGAAGTTCTATTTTGCCAACAAAATCGTCAGGCGGCGGCGTCGTCCTCGTTGGCGATCAGCGGGGCGGCGGTCAGCTTGGTCAGCGGGCGCGGGCTTGATTCGACCAGCGGCATTGCCTCGATTTCCTTGGTGCCGCTCGACACTTCGAGCGCCTCGAAGCGGCGCGCCTGGGTGAGCACCTGGCTTTCGAGGCTGCCGACAAAGCTGTTGTAGGCGTTGTTCGCCTGTTCGAGATTGCGGCCAAGCTTCGTGACGTGGCTGCCCATGGTGGCCAAACGAGCGTGCAATTCCTTGCCAAGCTTAACGATCTCGGCAGACTGCACCGCGAGCCGCTCCTCGCGCCTGATCGTCGAGATCGTCCGCGCCAATGCGACGAGCGTCGTCGGAGTTGCGATCAGGACCCCCTTGGTCCGGGCGTCCTCCCAGATCTTGCTGTCCGAATCGAGCGCGGCGGTCAGGAAATGTTCGCCCGGAATGAACATCACGACGTAGTCGGCGGAGTCCCCGAACTGCTGCCAATAGCTTTTCGAGCCGAGTTGCTCGGTGTGACGCCGGATCGACGAGGCGTGAGCCTTAAGATGCAGCGCACGCGCTGCGTCGTCGACCGCATCGCCCGCATCGAGAAAGGCATTGAGCGAGCATTTGGCGTCGATGACGAGCTTGCGTCCGCCGGGCAGGTTGACAATCACGTCAGGTCGCAGCCGCCCGTCATCGGTGTTGACCGACACTTCCTTGTTGAAATCGACTCCCTCGGTCAGCCCCGCTTGGGTGAGGACGTTCTCGAGGCTCTGCTCGCCCCAGCGACCGCGCATCTTGGGCGACGAGCGGAGCGTGTTGACCAGACGCGCCGTTTCTTCCTTGACCGCGCTATGGCTGAGGTGGAGCAGTTCGACCGCCTTGTTGAGTTCGCGATAGCTGCCCACCCGCTCCTTCTCGACGTTCGCAAGGCCCTCTTCGTAGCGCTTGAGGGTGCTTTCGACCGGCTGGAGGAGCACCTTCAACTTCGCCTCATTCTCCTTGCCCTCGAGGGTCATCCGCTCCCCTGCCCGCTTGAGGAAAGCGTCATGCGCGGTTTCGAGCGCCTTGCCGGCGAGATCGCCGAAGCGGGTCTCGAGCTTGATTTCGAGTTCCTTGATCTGGGCAAGCTGGCGGTCGAACGCCACACCCCGCTCGGTTTCGCCGCGCTCGAAGGCGGCCTTTACGGCTGCGAGCTGCTCCTTCTCCGCGCGAAGAGCGACCAGTTCGGCGTCCTGCGAAGTGACGCGTTGGGCGACCGGGCGAAGACTCGCCGCATCATTGGCTGCTTGATCCCGTTCGCTTCGCACCAAATCGACGCTCCGAGCGTGACCATCACGCTCCTCGCGCAGCGCGTCGAGCTGGAGCCGGAGCGAAACGACCACCCCCTCCCCCGCTGCGCTTGCTCGCGAGCCGATCAGCCAGCCGAGGAGCGCGCCAACGGCCAACGCGACGAAGACAACGGTCACGGCGGCGGCGTCCATGCTTACTCCCTAACCCGGAACGAAGCGCGAACTTACGCAAAGCAACGTCCTTGCTCAAGGGGAACCTCGCGTGCCACACCGCATTGGAGAGAAACAAAGGAGAGCGCATGTCCATTCGCAAGATGATCGGGCTTCACCCCACCGCCAAGGCCAATCCGGCGCTGGCAGAGGCGGCACATCATTTGATGTATTGCGCCAAGATGTCGCTGTCGTGCGCCGATGCCTGCATGGCCGAGGCGCATGGAGCAGAGCAGGAGGACATGACGCAGTGCATTCGGCTGTGCCTCGATTGTTCGGACATTTGCGAGGCGACCGGGCGGCTGGCGGTGCGGCGGACCGGCGACGATCAGCCGGTGTTGCGCGAACTGCTCGAGCTGTGCGCGCGGATGTGCGAGGCATGCGCGGTGGAATGCGAGAAGCATGATCACGAGCATTGCACGCTGTGCGCGCAGATCTGCCGCGAGTGTGCGGCCGATTGCCGCGACGCGGCGGCCAGCTTAACCTAAGCGCAATGGCGGCTGGGAGCCGCGGCGAGCACGATGTCGGCGGGAAGGCACCGGGCGGACGAAGTGGACCCCTGAAGCTGGCCACAGCCCAGCTTGCGTATAGCCTCGGCCTGGGCGGCGATCTCGACGCCCTCGGCGGTGGTCTCGACCCCGAGGCCATTGGCGAGGATGACGGTGACGATGGCACGCGCGTCCTGGTCGCCGTCGGCGGCGTCGCGGACCAACTGCTGGTTGATCTTGATCTTGGCGAACTTGGCGCGGGAGAGGTAGCCTAAGCTCGAATAGCCCTTGCCGAAGTCGTCGAGGACGAGGCGGACGCCGAGGCCGTGCAGCCGGGCGAGCGTTGCGAGCGTTGCGGGATCATCGCCGATGAAGATCCTTTCGGTGACTTCGAGCTCGAGCAGATCGGGGCGGAGTCCGCTGGCGGCGAGCGCGCTGAGAAGTGAAGTTATCCGACAGTTGATGCAGCGCGGCAATTGACGAGGTCATCGTAATCACGGGAGAGCTGGCGCGAGAGGTCGCTCACTTCGAAGCTCCACGGGCCGGCGCGAGACACATGAGTCAGTTCGGCGGCCGAGCCGGTCAGGAACATCTGTTCGAAGCTCTCCAGCTCCTCGGGCCAGATGGTGCGTTCGACGACCGCGATTCCGCGCTGTTTCGCAAGTCCAATGACAGTGCGGCGGGTGATGCCGTCGAGGAAGCAATCGGGCGTGGGGGTGTGAATCACGCCATCGCGGATGAAGAACACGTTGGCGCCGGTGGCTTCGGCGACCTGGCCGCGCCAGTCGAACATCAGCGCATCATCAAAGCCGCGGTCTTCGGCGCGGTGCTTGGAGAGGGTGCAGATCATGTAGAGGCCAGCCGCCTTTGACTTGGTCGGCGCGGTGTAGGGGGCGGGGCGGCGCCATTCGGCGATGTCGAGTCGGATGCCCCTCGCGGCTTTGGCTTCGTCGAAATATTTGCCCCAGACCCAGGCGGCGACGGCGAGGTGGGGTTTGGTCCGCTGGGCGGAGACCCCCATCTGCTCGGAGCCGCGCCAGGCGATCGGGCGGACGTAGGCGTCGGTCAGACCATTGGCGGCAACGACCTCGTTGCAGGCGGCGCTGATCTGCTCGACGCTCCACGGCAGGGTGAATCCGAGCAGTTCAGCGGAATTGCGCAGGCGCGTGCTGTGCTCATCGAGCTTGAAGATGGTACCACCATAAGCGCGCTGGCCTTCGAACACCGAGGAGGCGTAATGCATCGCGTGCGTCAGGATGTGGACATTGGCCTCGCGCCACGGGACGAGCTTACCGTCGAACCAGATCCACCCGTCGCGATCGTCGAAATTATGCTCGTCAGCCATCGTCGCCCCACTTGTTGCGACTGCGAATAGGCGAGGGAGACGGAACGATCAACCGCGCGCCGCCGCTGCTAGATCTCGCCCTCTGGCGATGGCGGCGGCGAGCATTCGAGCGATGAGCGGTTTGAGGCCGTCGGACTCGTCGAGGATGGCGAGGCCCGCTTCGGTGGTTCCCTTGGGCGAGGCGACGCGGCGGGCGAGTTCACTCATGGGCAAGCCGGTGGCGGTGGCCATCGCGGCAGTACCGATGAGGGTTTCGAGCGCGACTTGGGCAGCAAGGTCGGGGGCGAGGCCGATCCCCTGCCCTCCGGCGGCGAGCGCTTCGACGAAGCGCGCGACATAGGCGGGTCCCGAGCCGGCGACCGCGCCGATGGCGGAGAATTCGGCCTCGGTCGCAACGACGGGGGCGACGCCGAGCGCGGTCATTAGGGCTTCGACGGTGGCGAGCGCCTGGGGGTCGCGGTCCCCGGTGTAGAGCACGATGACCCCGCGACGCTGGGCAACGGGGAGGTTGGGCATGGCGCGGACGATCGCGCGGACGGTCGGGAAGCGGTGGCGAAGCGTGGCGGCTTCGACCCCGGCGAGGAGCGAGACGAGGATGGTCGCGGGGCCGAGGCGCGGGGCAAGGCCGGGGTCAATCTCGTTGAGCTTTTGCGGCTTGAAGCCGAGCATGACGAAGGCGGGGTTTTCGCCCGCGGGGAGCGCGGTGACGGTGCGAACGCCCTCGACCGGGGTCCCGCTCGGGCGGATCGCGGTGACGGGGGCAAGATCGATCCCGGCAGCGCGCCAGCCCTCGACCATCGCACCGGCCATGTTGCCGCAGCCGACCAACCACGCGGGGGATGGGAAAGCAGGTGACGTCATGGCGTCAGGCCTCGCCGGCGGTGTCGATCAGCGCGGCGGCGATCGCTTCGGCGGGAGATTTTCCGCCCCACAGTACGAACTGGAACACGGGGTAGAAGCGCTCGCACTCCTCCATCGCGGCCGCGGCGAAGGCCGCGGCCTGGTGGAAGGTGAGCCCGGCGCGCGCGCTGACCAGCGCGGCGGGGCGGAAGACGATGAGGCCCGATCCCGACCACAGCTCGAAATGGCCGAGCCACAGTTGCTCGTTGATCAGGCCCAGCGTCTCGTAGATTTCGCCGCGCTTTTCGGGGCCGACCTTGACGTCGGGGAAGGCCAGGAACTGGA
>JANMWM010000101.1:0-14554 GCA_031394005.1 Sphingomonas sp. | reverse complement strand
TGACCGCGGGCATCGGCTCCGATCACGTCGACCTTCAGGCCGCGATCGAGCGCAACGTCACCGTCGCCGAAGTCACCTATTGCAACTCGATCAGCGTCGCCGAGCATGTGGTGATGATGGTCCTCGGCTTGGTGCGTAACTACATCCCGTCGCACGACTGGGTGCGCAAGGGCGGCTGGAACATCGCCGATTGCGTGGCGCGGTCGTACGATGTCGAGGGGATGCACGTCGGGACGGTCGCCTCGGGCCGCATCGGGCTGGCCGTGCTTCGCCGGCTAAAGCCGTTCGACATGCACTTGCACTATACCGACCGCCATCGGCTGTCGGCCGAGATCGAGGCCGAGCTCGGGCTGACTTGGCACGACAATCGCGAGGATCTTTACAAGGTGTGCGACGTGGTCACGCTCAACTGCCCGCTCCACCCCGAGACCGAGCATATGATCAACGAGGAGACGCTCAAGAGCTTTAAGCGCGGGGCCTATCTGGTCAACACCGCGCGCGGCAAATTGTGCGACCGCGACGCGATCGTCCGCGCGCTCGAGAGCGGGCAGCTGGCGGGCTATGCCGGCGATGTCTGGTTCCCCCAGCCCGCGCCCAACGACCATCCGTGGCGGACGATGCCCAATAACGGGATGACCCCGCACATCTCGGGCACCTCGCTGTCGGCACAGGCGCGCTATGCGGCGGGGACCCGCGAGATCCTCGAATGCTTTCTCGAGGGCCGGCCGATCCGCGACGAATATCTGATCGTCCAGGGTGGCGGGCTGGCGGGGACCGGGGCGCATTCATACAGCGCGGGGGATTCGACCGGCGGGTCGGAGGAAGCGGCCAAGTACCACAAGGCGTGAGCATCCTCCGAGCGGCGCTCGCCACGCGCCCGTTCGCCATCATCGCCGCCGGCGTCGGGGCAGGGCTGACGATCGCCTCGCTCGTGCTGCTCCACGGCGCGACCGAGATCGCGCTGCTGGTGCCGTCGTTCGGGGCCAGCTGCGCGCTGGTGTTCGGCGTTCCCGGCAGTCCCTTTGCACGGCCGGCGAGCGTCATTGGCGGGCATCTGGTGTCCTCTGCGGTCGGGCTGATCGCGATGACGCTGTTTGGGCATGGCATCGCAGCGATGGCGATCGGGGTTGGCGGCGCGATCGCCGCGATGATGGTGACCCGCACCATGCACCCCCCCGCCGGCGGCGATCCGCTGATCATCATCGCGACCAGCGCGGCGCCCACTTTCCTGGTGGCGCCGATGCTGCTTGGCACGGTAGCGATATCGCTGGCTGGATTCATCTATCGTGCGCTGATCGGACTGCGGGACCAGAAATGACTACGAAGAAACCCCCGGCAGGGCTTTTTTTCTGGAGCGGGTGAAGGGAATCGAACCCTCGTCGTAAGCTTGGAAGGCTTCTGCTCTACCATTGAGCTACACCCGCGTGACGCTCGCCTTTGCCATTGAGCGCCGCCTTCGGTCAACCGTCGGGAACGACTCCCGCTTCCGATGATTGAATCCGCTCCATAACGACACGGAGCCGATTTCCATCGGTTCCGCAACGAAAGCGAGCGAACGATGGCAGCGCGGCCGGCATGGCGGGGACAGATCAGGCTGGCGTTGGTCGCGATTCCGGTCGAGATTTTCCCCGCGACCAAGAGCGGTACCTCGATCGCCTTCCACCAGATTCACGAGCCGTCGGGTAAGCGCGTCAAATATCAGAAGGTCGTGCCCGGGGTCGGGCCGGTCAACATCGACGAGATCGTCAAGGGATTCGAGGTCTCGAAGGGCGAATATGTGCTGCTAGAGCCCGAGGAAATCGAAGCGGTCAAGCTCGAGAGCCGTAAGACGCTCGAGTTGACCCAGTTCGTCGATTACGGCGACATCGACGCGATCTATTACGACAAGCCATATTATGTCGTCCCCGCCGACGACCTCGCCGAGGAAGCCTTCGTCGTGCTTCGCGATGCGTTGCGCGCGGCGAAGAAGGTCGGGGTCGGGCAGTTGGCGATGCGCGGCCAGGAATATGTCGTAAGCCTGAAACCGTGCGGGCGCGGAATGGTGCTCGTGACGCTGCGCTACTCGGACGAGGTCAACAAAGCGGCGAGCTATTTCCGCGAAATCGGCGACGCCAAGTCCGACCCAGACCTGCTCGACCTCGCCGCGACGCTGATCGCCAAGAAGGCGGGGACGTTCGATCCGGCCGAGTTCCACAACCGCTATGTCGATGCGCTGCGCACCCTGATCGAGGAGAAGCGCAAGTCGAAGGGCGAGCTGGTCATCCAGGACCCGGACGATGGCGAAGCGGCCAAGGGATCGAACGTGATCGACCTGATGGCGGCACTGAAAAGGAGCTTGGACGGGGCTGAGGAAGAGAAGCCCGCGGCGAAAGCGAAGGCCGCGCCCGCGAAGAAGGCGGCGGCTTCCAAGCCTGCCGTGGCGCGCAAGCGGGCCTGATCGATGGCCGCTCGGAAGTTCGATATTGCAACCTATAACGAGAAGCGCGACTTCGCGAAGACCGGCGAGCCCAAGGGGCGCAAGCGCAAAGGCACGGGCGATAGTTTCGTGGTGCAGAAGCATGACGCTAGCCGCCTTCACTGGGACTTCCGGTTAGAGCTCGACGGGGTGCTCAAGAGCTGGGCCGTTCCGCGCGGGCCGAGCCTGTGCCCCAAGGACAATCGCCTCGCCGTCCGCACCGAGGATCATCCGCTCGATTACGGGACGTTCGAAGGGACGATTTCCAAAGGGGAATATGGCGGCGGCACGGTGATGCTGTGGGACCAGGGGCGGTGGATTCCGCATCCCGACAAGGATCCGCGAAAGACGATCGAGGAAGGGCATCTCCATTTCACGCTCGAAGGCGAGCGGATGAAGGGCGAGTGGGTGATGTTTCGCCTCAAGGGCAAGCCCGGGGAGCACGGCGAGAACTGGATGCTCAAAAAGGTCACCGACGATCATGCCAGCGACAATGGCGAGGCGCTGGTCGAGGAGGGGCTGACAAGCGTCACCACCGGGCGGTCGATGGCCGAGATCGCGGCGAAAGCCGACTTGAGGGAATCGAACAAGGGCGGCAAGAAGGGCGCGGCAAGGAAGAAGGCCGTTGCTCCACCGCCGCCGTTCCGCGCACCACAGCTTGCAACCCTGGTCGATGCGGTACCGGCCGGTTCGGACTGGTTGTTCGAGTATAAATATGACGGCTACCGACTTTTGCTCGCAACCGGTGGCGCGGCGGCGACGGCGTGGACCCGCAACGGCAACGACTGGTCGGACAAGTTTCGCGGGATCGTCATGGCCGCAGACGAGCTTCCCGCAGGCTGCTTGATCGATGGCGAGGCGGTCGCTCTGGGGGCTAATGGCAAGCCCGATTTCGGACTCCTCCAGGCAACGCTCAAGGGCGGCGGCGCCGACCTTGCCTATTACGCTTTCGACCTGATCGTTGATCGCGGCGAGGATATTTCGAAGCTCGGCAATCTTGAGCGCAAGGAGCGGCTCGCGTCATTGCTCAAGGGGGTCGGCGGGCCGATCGCCTACGGCGACCATATCCTCGCCAAGGGCGAAGCGCTATTCGAAGCGATCTGCAAGGAGGGCGGGGAGGGGATCATCGCCAAGAAGGCGAGCGCGCCCTACCGCGGCGCGCGGGTGAAAAACTGGCTCAAGGTGTAGTGCACCAACCGCCAGGAGTTCGTGATTGTTGGCTGGCTGGAGAGCGACAAACGCCTCGGCTTTCGTGCGCTCTACCTTGCCGCGAGGGATGGCAAGACGCTGACCTACGCCGGCAAGGTCGGGACCGGATTCGACGTGAATCTGCTCGAAAACCTGTCGGATACAATGGCACCGCTCGAGGTCCAGGAGCCGTCGGTTGAAGTGCCGCGCGCGGTCATGCGCGGATCGCACTGGATCGAGCCCAAGCTCGTCGCGGAAATCGCCTTCACCCAATTCACCCGCCAGGGCACGCTTCGTCACCCAAGCTTTATCGCCTTGCGCGAGGACAAGCGCGCCGATCAGGTGGTGCGCGAGGTTGCCGAGGAGGTCGCTCATCCGGCAAAGAAGCAGAAGAGCGAGCTTGCGACGTTCGCCTCGCTGGGCGTGCGGATCACCAATCCCGAACGCATCATCTTTCCCGGTGACGAGATCAGCAAGGGCCAGCTCGCTGACTATTACGCCGCGATCGCCGCGCCGATCATGATCGACATCGCCAACCGCGCGCTGACGCTGATCCGCTGTCCCCAGGGGCGGTCGAAGAAATGCTTTTTCCAGAAGCATGACACCGGATCGATGGGCGAGTTCGTCCATCATGTCCCGGTGACCGAGAAGGACGGCTCGACCGAGGATTATCTCTATGTCGATCGTGTCGAAGGTTTGCTCGGCTGCGTCCAGATGAAGACGATCGAATTCCATGGCTGGGGGAGCAGGATCGACCCGCTCGAGAAGCCGGACCGGATGGTGTTCGATCTCGACCCTGACGAGGGGCTCGACTTCGGGGCGGTGCGCGACGGGGCCGAGCGACTCCGCGCTTCACTGGCGGACCTCGGGCTTAAAACCTTCCCTTTACTGTCGGGCGGAAAGGGGATTCACGTCGTCGCGCCGCTCGACCAGAGCGCCGAATGGCCAGCGGTCAAAAGCTTCGCTGAGCGGTTCAGTCGCGCGATCGCCGAGCAATTCCCCAAGGAATTTACCGCCAACATCCGCAAGAACCAGCGCACTGGACGCATCTTCATCGACTGGCTTCGTAACCAGCGTGGGGCAACCGCGGTGTTGCCCTATTCGGCGCGGGCGCGAGAGGGGGCACCGGTGGCGGCACCGATCGACTGGAGCGAGGTCGCCGGGACGAACGGCGGCAACCGCTTCACCATCCGCGATATCGACGAATTGCTCGAGCGCGCCGCTTCGCCTTTGCTGGCCGGCTGGGGCCGGGCCCGCCAGTCGCTACCCGACCTCTAACGAAAACGGGCGGCGAACTAAGGTCCGCCGCCCGCATATTGCGCCAAGTTGGTGAAATTAGGCCTTGCAGCTTTGCGAGCCCTTGCCCGGGCGCTCGACGGTGACCGATCCCGAATCCTTGGTGCCGGTCAGCGAGTAACCCGCGGCGGCCAACGGCTTGCCAGCCTCGGCGGAGGTGACACGCGTGGCCGAGCCGGCCTTGGAAGCACGGATGTCGGCGGTCTTCTTGTCGTCGAGCCAATCGATATAGATGACGGTGTTGTCCTTGCAGCGGTATGATTTGGTCGACTCGATCGCAGGCGGCATGACGATGGCGGCGGCGTTGACCGTGACGTTGTCCTCCTTCGATCCGGCGACGATGGTGTGATCGTCTTTGCCGCACGCGGTGAGCGCGGTGGCGGCGAGGGCGGCGATGATGAGGGTGCGATACATAGGGACCGCCCTTTGCGGTTGCGAGGCGCGCCGTCAAGGCGCGTTTGCATTCAAAACCAGCGACCCTTAGGCTGGTTGCGGGGCACTGGAGGGAAAAGGCAGGGTGCAGCGCGTTCGTATCGGCTTGACTGGATTGGCGTTTGTCTTCGTGCTGGTCCTGTTGGGAGCGGTTGTCAGCCGGTCGAGCCGCGAGGGTGGCGTTCTGCCTAATGCGGCGAACAGCGCCGAGAACAGCCAGCCGAGCGACCCGTTGTCGGACCTTGGAGTCGCGCCGGGGGCTTCGGCGGACCCGGGCAACAACAGCGCGGCCAGCCACAAAGCGCGATGAGGGGCCGGCGCGCGGCGATCGTAGCGGGAATCGTGCTGCTGCTGGCAGCGACGCTGCTGCTGGCGGGGCATCGCGAGGCCGCGCCGCTCGGGACCCGCCCGCCCGCGGCACGCCCGCAACTGCTGATGCTGACCAGCCTGCCGCTGCTATTCTCCGAAGGCTTCTCGCTTGGTGGCAAGCAGGCGCCGGTGATGAAGCGGCTCGAGCAGCGCTATGCGATCAAGCCGATCGCGCTGGCCGACGCGGATAGCCTCAAAGGCGCTCGGCTGTTGTTCATGGCGCACCCTCGCGCGCAGACCGCCGAAGCGCTGGTCGATCTCGACCGGTGGGTGCGCGGGGGTGGTCGCGTGTTGCTGCTGGCCGATCCGCGACTTGACTGGCAGAGCGAGCGGCCGTTCGGTGACCGGCTTCGGCCACCGCCGGGGTTCGCTGATACCGGCCTCCTTGCGCACTGGGGCCTATCGCTCGAAGCGCCGTCCGTCCGTGGGGCGGTCACGGTCATGCTCGATGGGCGGAGTCTGACCCTATCCTCGCCCGGGCGACTCGATGGGACGGACTGTGCGCTAACTGCCGCGCGAACGGTGGCGCGCTGTGCCATCGGGCGGGGCAAGGCGACGATCATCGCCGATGCCGACCTGCTCGATCCCCAGCTCAGCGGACAAGGGATCGGCGACAATCTCGATGCGATTGTCGCCGAATTGGATCGGTTGGAAGCGCCTGCCGCGCGCTAGAGCAGGAACTGAAAAGACCTAAGTCTACTCTGGAGGGACTGTGGCGGCTGGCCCACGATTGCTTGCCAACAGGCTTATCCACAGGCCTGTCCACGGCGGAACATCAAGTGAACGCAAGAATAGTGGACCCGTCAGAAAGAGCAGTTTTCTAACAATAATCCATGCAATGGCATAAATTCCCCAGTAAGGGCATTAATTCCCATTGTATCCCCAGTTAAGCTGAGTTACCAACAGCAGCTATAGCGCGGGGCAACCCTATCCGAGTCCTTCATCGACCGCATCGGCCCTGCCGGCGCGGAGTGGGAAGCCTTGCGCATGGAGAGGCACTGCGCCGCGGCGCATCAGGGGACTGATCAAGTGGCGCTGGAGCATCTGTTCCAAGGTAGTGCGCTGAACGCGGTCGACGCCAAGGGGCGTGTGTCCGTGCCCGCCTTCCTGCGCCAGGTAATCGAGCGGCGCGGCGACGCCAAGACTATCGTCCTTGCCAAGCACGATCAGTTCCAGGCGCTCAGCGCCTACGACCCGGGCTATGCCGCGGCGCGCCACGCCAAGCTCGAGCGCTTGCTCGAAAAGGAAGAAACCAATCCCGACGCCGAACTCGAGTACCAGCGGCGCAACCTGATGGCCTTCGCCGCGACCGAGGAAACGCCCTACGACTCGTCTGGCCGCATCGTCCTTCCGCCGATGATGCGCCGCAAGGGGGCCATCGAGGACCTCGCGTTGTTCCTCGGCACAGGCGAAACGTTTCAAATCTGGAATCCAAAGCTGTTCCTTGGCGATGCGCGCATCCCCGAGGACATGAAGGACATCGCCCGCTTCCGGCTCGAGGAACGGGGCCTTGGCGCATGAGTCCCTATGCGCCCCAGGCCGTCCCCACGGGCCACCTGCCGGTACTGGTCGATGAAGTCGTCGCCGCGCTTCGCCTCGTCCCGGGCGAAACGCTGGTCGACGGCACGTTCGGGGCGGGGGGCTATACGCGCGCCCTGCTCGGAGCGGGAGCGGGGCGGGTGATCGGCTTCGATCGCGATCCGGATGCGATCGCGAACGGACCTTCACTCGTCCCGGACGCCATAGAGAGTGGGCGCCTGACTTTGATCGAGGAACGATTCAGCCAGATGGACCGGGTGCTCGACGAGCGCGACCTGTCGCCGATCGACGGCATTGTGCTCGATATCGGGGTCAGCTCGATGCAGCTCGACCAGGCCGAGCGCGGCTTCGCCTTCGGGCAGGACGGTCCGCTCGACATGCGTATGAGCAAGGCCGGGCTGACCGCGGCGGAATTCGTCAACGAGGCCGACGAGGCCGAGATTGCGCGCGTGATCAAGGAATATGGCGAGGAGCCGCGGGCCCGCTCGGTAGCTCGCGCAATCGTTGCCGCTCGCCCGCTGACGCGGACTGCGGAGTTGGCAGCGGTGGTGCGCAAGGCACTACGTCACCACGCCGGAATGAAGACCGATCCCGCGACGCGTACCTTCCAGGCGATCCGGATCCATTTGAACGCCGAGCTCGACGAGCTCGAGGCCGGGCTTCGCGCCGCCGAACGCGCGCTGCGGCCGGGCGGGCGGCTCGCGGTAGTAACCTTCCACAGCCTCGAGGATCGCATCGTCAAGCGCTTCATGAAGGAGCGCAGCGGCGACGTGCCGGCAGGATCGCGGCATCGCCCGCTTGCCGCCGCGGGTCCGCCGCCGAGCTTCAACGAAGTCGCCAAGCCGCTGTCCGCATCGGACGCGGAGCTGGCCCGGAACCCGCGCGCGCGCTCGGCGCGACTGCGAAGCGCAGTTCGCACCGCAGCGCCCGCGTGGGACCAGCCCAAGTCCCAATCCCCCATTATAAAACGCATAGCAGGAGGTCGCGCATGAGCGCTCGTTCCTTCCGTCCGGTGATGTCGGTCGCCACCGTCGCGGTCGCCGCGCTTGGTTGCTACCTTGTCTCGCTGCGCGTCGCCGCCGAGCGGGCGGGGCTTGAGGAGGTTGAGAACCGGATCGTGCTCGCCCAGCGCGACATCCGCACGCTGCAGACCGAGATCGGCACGCGCGGACGGCTCGAGCAGCTCGAGCGGTGGAACGTCAAGGTGCTCGCGCTATCGGCGCCCAAGGCCGATCAGTTCGTCGATGGCGGCTATCAGCTGGCGCGCCTCGCCCGGCCGAACGACGAGGTCGACATGAACGCGCCGGTGGTGCTTGCGGCGGCGCCCAAGCCTGCGTCGATCCCGCCGATTGCCGACAATGATGCCGACGTCGCGGCGACCGAACCTGCTCCCACTTCGCGCGCCGCTCCACGCAACGATGGCGCGGCGAGCATGATGCATGTCGCGAGCTACAGCGTGCCCGTGAAGTCTGCCGTCCCGGAAAAATCGCCAAAGGCCGCGAAGAACATTTCGGTAGCGACCAAGTCAGTCAAAATCGCGACGGCCTCAAAGCCCACGCCCTTGCCCCCGGCGAAGCATGACGCCAAGGCCTCAGCACACCCGGCCGCGACCACGGTCACCAAGGACAAAGCCACGCACTGATGAACGCGCCCACGCCCGCTCTCGTCGCCAGGCCCGAGCGGCTCCGACTGGTCGGACAGCGCCGGCAGATTCTCGCGGTCCTTCATCAACGACTGATGTTCGGCATGATCGGCTATGCCGTGATCGTGGCGCTGATCGTGTGCCGCTTGCTGTGGCTGGCGGCGTTCGGCGACCATGCCGGGCGACGCGGCGGGATTGGCGCGCTGATCCCTCCGCGCGGTGACATCGTCGATCGCGACGGGCAGCCGCTGGCAAGCTCGATCGACGTGTGGAGCATCGCGCTCCAGCCGTTGAAAGTCATTGGCGACAAGCTTGCGCTCGCCCGCAACCTCGCCAAGCTGATGCCCGAAAAGGACGAGGCGACCTATTTCGCCATGATCCGTTCGGGCAAGCCGTTTTTCTTCCTCCGTCGCCGCGCCTCGCCTGACCTGGTCGAGGCGGTCAACGCGCTGGGTGAGCCGGGAATGGCGCTCGAGCGCACTCCGGACCGCCTCTACCCGCAGACCAGCCTTGCCGCGCATGTCCTCGGCTTTACTGACATCGACGGGCATGGCGCGGCCGGGGCTGAGCGCGCGTTCGACAAGCAGCTGTCCGATCCGGCGACACGTGGAACTCCGATCACCCTGTCGATCTCAAGCAAAGTGCAGCAGGCGCTCGAGCATGAGCTTAGCGCCGCGATGGCCGAGTTTTCCGCAATCGGCGCGGCGGGCGTGGTGATGGACATTCATACCGGTGAGGTGCTGGCAATGACGTCGCTTCCGAGCCTCAACCCCAACATCGCCGGGCAGGGATCGCCCGAGGCTCGCTTCAACCGGGCGACGCTCGGCGTCTACGAGCTCGGGTCGACGTACAAGCCATTCACCGTCGGCATGGCAATGGACACTGGGGTCGTAAAGTCGGTCGGGCAGATGTATAATTGCCCGAAGGAATTTCATTACGGCAAGGTGGTTGTCCACGACACGCACCCCTTTGGGCGCGCCTGTTCGGTCGCCGAAATTATGAAAGAAAGCTCGAACATCGGCACGGCGCAAATCGCGCTTCAGATCGGTGCCAGGCGGCAGCGCGCGTTCCTTGAGAAGATGGGCTTTTTGGCGCCAGTACAGATTGAACTCAGGGAGCGCGGGCGCACCCTGACCCCGGGCAATGATTGGGGCGAAGTCGCGACGATGACCGTCGGCTATGGTCACGGGATCGCCGTCACCCCACTCCATCTCGCCACGGGCTATGCGACACTTTTTAATGGCGGTGTCTATCATCCGGCGACCATTCTCAAAGTCGACCGTAATCATCCGGTCGGCCCGGGCCATCGTGTCTTTACTGAGGCGACTAGCTATAAGTCGCGCTCTTTGCTTCGACTCGTCGTGATGAAGGGCACCGGCAGGAAAGCCGATGCACCGGGCTATCGTCTAGGCGGGAAGACGGGGACTGCCGAAAAATACCATGGCGGTCAGGTCGTAACAAGTTTTGCGGGCGTTTTCCCAATGGACGAGCCTCACTACACGATGGTCATGATGCTCGATGAGCCCAAGCCAACCAAGGACACCTACGGCTTCCACACCGCAGCATGGAATGTCGGGCCGGCCTATTCGCGCACGATCAGCCGGATTGCGCCGATGCTGGGCGTGCGTCCCGACATGAATCGCGATGCGAACATGGCCGAGGTGATGCCGTTCGTCCACGAAACCAAGGGACACTGAGGCGATGCGCCTTGGCGATCTCGCGGGGGTCGATAGCGAGGTTGAGATCGTCGGCGCCGCGATCGACAGCCGCAAGGTGACCGCCGGGTGCCTGTTTGGCGCGTTTCCGGGGAGTGTGCACAACGGCGAGGACTTTATCGCGAGCGCGGTCGAGCGCGGCGCGGTTGCGGTGGTCGCTCGGCCCCAAGCGAGGGTCGCCGGCGCGTTGCACCTCGCCGATGCCGAGCCACGGCGACTGTTCGCGACGCTCGCCGCGAAGCTGCTCGCCCCATATCCCGAGACGATCGTCGCGGTGACGGGGACTAACGGCAAGACCTCGACGGTCGAAATGGTGCGGCAATTGTGGCGGATGGCGGGGCACCGCTCGGCCTCGATCGGCACGCTTGGCGTGACGACCGCCGACGACCAGGTGTCAACCGGGCTGACAACGCCCGACATCGTGACCTTCCTGTCGAATTTGGCGGGTCTCAGGCGGATGGGGATCAGCCATGTCGCCTATGAGGCGTCGTCCCATGGGCTAGATCAGTATCGCTCGGAGGGGCAACGGGTAGCGGCGGCGGCGTTCACGAACTTCAGCCGCGATCACCTCGATTATCACCCCGACATGGCCGCATATTTCGCGGCCAAGATGCGGTTGTTTGATGAGCTCGTTGCGAGTGACGGCACCGCGGTGGTCTGGACCCGCGATCCGCGCACTGCCGATGTCATCGAACACGTCAAGGCGCGTGGGCTCAAGCTGGTCACGGTCGGGCCGGGGGCGGAGACGATCGAGCTCGTCTCGCAGACCGCGACCGCGCTCGGGCAGGCTCTGGTGCTTCGCCACGACGGCAAGGAGCACAAACTCAGTCTACCCTTGATCGGCGCCTATCAAGCCGCCAATGTCCTCGTTGCGGCCGGGCTGGTGCTGGCGACGGGCGGGGACTGGACCGAGACGTTTCGCGGGATGGCGCGGCTGGCGCCGGTGCGCGGGCGCTTGGAGCGTGCGGTGATTACCTCGGGCGGAGTCCCGGTCTATGTTGATTATGCGCATACCCCCGACGCGATCGAGGCGGCCATCGCCGCGCTTCGGCCGCATGTCGCGAGCCAAGGGCAGGGACGGCTGATCATCGTCTTTGGCGCGGGCGGGGATCGCGATACGGGCAAACGCGCCTCGATGGGCAAGGTCGCGGGACGGCTGGCCGATGTGGCGATCGTCACTGACGATAATCCGCGCTCGGAAGACCCGGCGGCGATCCGCGCGGCGGTGATAGCGGGCGGCGCTGGCCTGCGCGAGATCGGCGGGCGGCGCCAGGCAATTGCCGCCGCGATCGCCGAGGCGCGCGAGGGGGATATCGTGCTGCTCGCCGGCAAGGGGCATGAGCAAGGGCAGATCTTGGCCGATCGGACGATACCATTCGACGATGTCGCCGTCGCGCGGGAGTGCGCGGCATGAGCGCGCTGTGGACCAGCGCAGAAATCGCGACGGCGACGGGCGGGGTCGCGAGCGCGGCGTTCGAGGTGTTGGGCGTAACCTTCGACAGCCGCGAGGTCGGGCCGGGTGACCTGTTCGTGGCGATGCCGGGAACGGTCGCCGACGGCCATGATTTCGTCGATGCGGCATTCGCGGCGGGGGCAACTGGGGCGATTGTGTCGCATCCCGTGGCCGGGCCGCATGTGCTGGTCGATGACGTGGCGGCGGCACTGACGGCGCTGGCGGTCGAAGCGCGGACGCGGACTTCGGCGAAGATATTCGGGGTAACCGGGTCGGTCGGCAAGACGAGCACCAAGGAAGCGCTGTTCGTGGCGCTCGAGCGCGGGTGCCGGGGTAAGGTCCATCGCTCGGTCAAGAGTTACAACAACCACACTGGGGTGCCGCTGAGCCTGGCGCGAATGCCGCGCGAGACCGAGCATGCGGTGCTCGAAATGGGCATGAACAATGCCGGCGAGATCACCATGCTGACCCGGCTGGTGCGCCCGCACGTCGCGATCGTCACGGCGATCGCCGCGGCGCATATCGAGAATCTGGGATCGATGGAGGCGATCGCGGCGGCTAAGGCGGAGATATTCGAGGCGCTCGAGCCCAATGGCGTGGCCATCGTTCCCGAGCAGACCCCGCACCGCGACGCGCTGGTCAAGGCGGCGCGGCGGCATGCCGGGGAGATCATCACCTTCGGCGGCCCCGATGCCGATGTCGCGGCGATCCATGCGGTGCGGGCGGAGAATGGCGGCAGCCTGATCACCGCGCGGCTGATGGAAAGCGACCTGACCTACACGATCAGCCAGCGCGGCGATCATTGGGTGACGAATTCGCTCGCCGTGCTGGCGGCGGTCGAGGCGGCGGGCTGCGACCTTGCGCAGGCCGGGCTCGCGCTGGCTGACATGGGCGGGCTCAAGGGACGCGGCGAGCGCCACCGGATCCGGCTCGAAGGCGGGACGGCACTGCTGATCGACGAAAGCTACAACGCCAATGCGGCATCGATGGCGGCGACGCTCAAGAGCCTCGGTGAAGAGTGCGGGGTCGAACGGCGGATCGCCGTGCTGGGGCCAATGCGCGAGCTCGGCGAGCATGGCGAGGCGCTCCACGCGGACCTTGCCCCGGCGGTACTCGACGCGAAAGTCGACCGGCTCATTCTGATTGGCCAGGAGATGCGGCCGCTCGAAGAGGCACTTGGCGGCACCATCCCGGTCGAACGTGCGAGCGACTGTGCGGAGGCGACCGAGATACTTGAGCGGTTGCTCTCGCCCGGCGACGTCGTGCTCGTCAAGGCGTCCAACTCGGTCGGGCTTGCGGCACTGGTCGAACGGATGGCAGGGGGGCAGCCATGCTTTACCTGATCGCCGAATATTTCGGATTTCCGCACGCCCTCAACCTGGTTCGCTACATCAGCTTCCGCGCCGGGGCGGCGAGCGCGACCTCACTTGCGATCGGGCTGTTCTTCGGACCGGCGTTCATCCGCTGGCTGCGCAGCAAGCAGGGCAGGGGCCAGCCGATCCGCGCCGATGGGCCACAGAGCCACCTGGCCAAGCGCGGTACTCCCACGATGGGCGGTCTGCTCATCCTCATCTCGATGATGGTGTCGGTGCTGCTGTGGATGGACCTTGGCAACCCCTACGTCTGGGCGTGCCTGCTGGTCACCGCCGGCTTCGGCCTAATCGGGTTCCTCGACGATTATGACAAGGTCAGGAAGGCGAGCCACAAGGGCCTGTCGGGCAAGACCCGGCTGCTGTTCGAGTTCCTCATCGCTGGATTCGCAACGTGGCTGATGGTCCGCCATCATGGCACGCATTTGTACGTGCCCTTCTATAACGGGCCAGTGATCGACATCGGCTGGCTGTACATCCCGTTCGGCGCGTTCGTGATCGTCGCGTTCGGCAATTCGGTGAACTTGACCGACGGACTCGATGGGCTGGCGACGATGCCGGTGATCATCGCGAGCCTGGCTTTCCTGATCATCAGCTACCTAGTCGGCAACGCCAAATTCGCTGCCTATCTGGGCATCCCGCACGTCCTTGGGGCAGGCGATCTCAGCGTGCTGACGATGGCGATCGTCGGGTCGGGACTGGCGTTCCTGTGGTTCAATGCACCCCCTGCCGCCGTGTTCATGGGGGATACGGGGAGCCTCGCACTCGGCGGCGCGCTTGGCGCGATCGCGGTGGCGACTCATCACGAGTTCGTGCTGGCGATCGTTGGCGGCTTGTTCGTGCTCGAGGCGGTCAGCGTCATTGTCCAGGTGTTCTGGTTCAAGCGCACCGGCAAGCGCGTCTTTCGCATGGCGCCGATCCACCACCATTTCGAACATCTCGGCTGGAGCGAGCCGACGGTGGTGATCCGCTTCTGGATCATCAGCTTCATCCTCGCGCTGGCCGGGCTTTCGACGCTCAAGCTAAGGTGATCACGGCACGCGCCTTCGCGGGCAAGCATTACGCGGTGTACGGACTTGCGCGAAGCGGGTTGTC
>JANMWM010000094.1:0-3443 GCA_031394005.1 Sphingomonas sp. | reverse complement strand
TTCCCCTTAACCGCCGTTTGTCACCGTGTCCGCAGGGGCATTCGTCTCAATCGGTGGCGCGGCGTCAGGCACCACGTTGACCGACGCGACCCGAGGCGCCGGCTGGTCGACATCGGCGGCGGGAGGCGGCGGCGCTTTTGTCTCATATTCGCTCCCGGGCAGCGGCCTCGTCACCTTCCGCGAAACTGGCGCCGCCTTGTTCACCGGCACCTTCGCCCCCGCATAGACGCACGCATCGAGCCCATCGCGCCCAACGGTCCCCATCCGGCTTGCGATGATCCCGCCATATTTCCGCGTGAACCCGACCGGCGCCACCGCCCCGCGCTTTTTCGGCAACGGTAACACCGCCGCGACCTGCGCTGCTTCGGTCGCACTCATCGCCGACGCGTCATGCCCGAAATACCGCTCAGAGCCGGCGTTTACGCCATAGGTTGCGATCCCCGTCTCGGCCAGGTTGAGGTAGACCTCCATGATCCGCCGCTTGCCCCACATTTGCTCGATCAAGAAGGTGAACCACGCCTCCGCCCCTTTGCGCACATAGCCGCCGCCCTGCCACAGGAAGGCATTCTTCGCCGCCTGCTGGCTGATCGTCGACCCCCCGCGGATCTGCCCGCCCGAGGCATTTCTCTTCGCCGCATTCTCGATGGCCCTGAAGTCGAAGCCATTGTGGCTGCAGAACTTCCCGTCCTCGGCCGCGATCGCCGCACGGACCATATCGCGGTCGATCCGGTCGATCCCCATCCACTGCCGCTCCGCCCCGCGCCCGGCGACGAGGTCGGACACCATCGTCGCGGTGATCGGCGGATTGACGAACCGGTATGCCAGCACCCACAGCACGCTCAGCAGGATCAGCCCGACCACCAGCCTCACGATCCACCCGAGGATCCCCCGCCGCTTCGCCGTCCGTTTGCGCTTGTATTTCGATAAGCTGTTCTTGGTTCGCTTAGCCATGACGCGGGACTAGCGCGAGCGACCCGCAACGCAAGTCCGACATTGGCGTGGCCTCGCCGATCTGGCAGGTCCGACATCAATCGATCGAAGGCCCCGTCCATGCTCACCGTCCATCATCTCGGCATCTCGCAATCCGACCGCATCGTCTGGCTGTGTGAGGAGCTCAGCCTGCCCTACGATCTCATACGCTACGACCGCGACGCGGTGACCCGCCTCGCCCCCGCCGACTATCGCGCGCTGACCCCGTTCGGCACCGCCCCGGTAATCACCGACGGCGATTTGACGCTCGGCGAATCGGCGGCGATCATCGACTATATCGTCGCGCACTACGCGGATGGCCGGCTCACGGTCGGCAAGGACGCCCCAAATTTCACCGACTATCTCTACTGGTTCCACTTCGCCAACGGCTCGTTCATGCCCGCCGTAATGACCGCGCTGATCGTCAGGATGGTCGCGCCCGAGGCAGATCCGGCGCGCGCCGCAGCCTTCAATGCCCGCGGCGATCGTGCCTTCGCGCAGATCGAGCAGCGCCTCGGCGAGGTCGTCTATTTCGCCGGCGACGAATTCACCGCCGCCGACATCATGATGCTGTTCCCGCTGACCACCGGCCGCATGTTCGTACCGCGCGCCCTCGCGCCGTTCCCCAATATCCGCGCATACCTGCAGCGGATCGGCGCCCGCCCGGCGTTCCAGCGGGCAATGGCCAAGGCCGACCCCGACCTTTCGCCGATGCTCACCTGACCGTCGGGTCGAGGGTCGGTGGCACGGCGTAGCAAGGTCGCGCGCCTTGCCGCACCGCAGCAACGACATTACACCGCCGCGATGACCTCGACCAACGACATTCGCTGCTCCTTCCTCGACTATTTCGAAGAGCAGGGGCATGCGCGGGTCGCGTCGGCACCACTCGTCCCGCACAACGACCCGACGCTGATGTTCGTCAACGCCGGGATGGTGCCGTTCAAGAACGTCTTCACCGGGCTCGAAACCCGCCCGTACGTCACCGCCACCAGTTCGCAGAAATGCGTCCGCGCCTGAGGCAAGCACAACGATCTCGACAATGTCGGCTACACCGCGCGCCACCATACCTTCTTCGAAATGCTCGGCAATTTCTCGTTCGGCGACTATTTCAAGGAGCAGGCGATCACCCACGCCTGGACTCTGCTTACCAAGGAATGGGGCCTTGACCCCCATCGGCTGACGATCACCGTCTACCACACCGACGACGAAGCCGCGCAACTTTGGAAGCGTATCGCCGGCCTCCCCAACGAACGCATTATCCGCATCGCCACCAAGGATAATTTCTGGGCGATGGGCGAGGATGGCCCGTCAGGCCCGTGCTCGGAAATCTTTTATGATCATGGCGACCACATCCCCGGCGGGCCCCCTGGCAGCCCCGACGAGAACGGCGACCGCTTCGTCGAAATCTGGAATCTCGTCTTCATGCAATATGAGCAACTCGGCGGCGAGATCGTCTCCGACCTGCCCAGGCCATCGATCGACACCGGCATGGGGCTCGAGCGCATCGCCGCGGTCATGCAAGGCGTCCACGACAATTACGACACCGACACCTTCAAGGCGCTGATCGCCGCAAGCGAAGCGCTGACCAATACCCGCGCCGAAGGCGAACAAAAGGCCAGCCACCGGGTCATCGCCGATCACTTGCGGACGTCGGGCTTCCTCGTCGCCGACGGCGTGTTGCCGTCGAACGAGGGCCGCGGCTATGTCCTTCGCCGGATCATGCGCCGCGCGATGCGCCACGCCCACCTGCTCGGCGCCGCCGACCCGTTGATGCACCGCCTCGTCCCAGCGCTAGTCGCCGAGATGGGGTCCGCCTACCCCGACCTCGTCCGCGCGCAATCGCTGATCGAAGCGACCCTCGCGCAGGAAGAAGTCCAGTTCCGCCGCACTCTCGTCAACGGTCTTCGCCTGCTCGACGAGGCGACCGCCGGCATGGCTCCGGGCGCCACGCTTCCCGGCGCGACGGCGTTCAAGCTCTACGACACGTTCGGCTTCCCCTACGACCTTACCGAAGATGCCCTTCGCGCGCGATCGCTCAAGGTCGATCGCTCGGGTTTCGATCAGTCGATGGCCGCGCAGAAAGCCGCTGCTCGCGCCGCGTGGAAGGGGTCGGGTGATCGTGCCTCCGATGACCTGTGGTTCGACCTCGTCGAGGAGCATGGCCCGACCGAATTCACCGGCTATTCGGGCCATGAAGACGAAGGCATCGTCCTTGAGTTGGTCAAGGACGGGTCGCGCGTCGAGCAGGCCGGGAAGGGGGAAAGCGTTACCGTCATTCTCAATCAGACCCCCTTCTATGGCGAGAGCGGCGGGCAGGTCGGAGACGTCGGACAATTGTACGCAATCAATGGCTTCACCGCTATCATTGAGGACACGTCTAAACCCCTCGGCAAGCTCCACGCGCTCAAGGCGCGCATCGCCGTCGGCACCGTCAAGCTCGGCGACACGCTCCACCAGTCGGTCGACGTCGAGCG
>JANMWM010000089.1:0-2851 GCA_031394005.1 Sphingomonas sp. | reverse complement strand
CTAACTGTTATTCCGAACCAAGGGGCAGATTCCCACGCGTTACGCACCCGTGCGCCACTAGACCCGAAGGTCTCGTTCGACTTGCATGTGTTAGGCATGCCGCCAGCGTTCGTTCTGAGCCAGAATCAAACTCTCAAGTTGATGACCGATCTGCCAGGCGGAATAAGCCCGACAGGACGGTATCTCCGGGAGCCGTTCCTGCACAAATATACAAACTGGTGTGTTTGCGTATTAGGACATCTGTTTCCAGCCACTGCAGCTAACCGCAACGGCAGGTCACATTAAGGAACGGCTTATATTTGACTAGTCACCCTGAACCCGGAGGCTCCAGGAGACTAGGCCGCCGCCCACATGTCCCTTCATCTAAACCAACAATGACAAAGAGCGACGCGTCTTATCCCCCTGTCCTAGTGAGCCCGGGCATCGGTGAGCCGACTAGAAGAGACGCAAAACGACGACCGGCCCATTGAACCCGTCACCGTTGCTGTGAAGCGGCATATATGGAAAGCTTCCCAGCCCGTCAACGCCTTTCTTGCATCTTTCTTGCAAGACCCTTGTTGCCATCCGTCCCGCTTCCGAGCGACTGGCCGAAGCCGGCTGCCCGTTGCTGGACGGGCTAATAGGCCTGTTGGCGACACGCGCAACCCTGCGAATCATAGGAAAACGCATTTTTTGTGACATTCGCATGAGGAAAGGGCGTCAACCCCCCTGGATATAGGAGCGCATTGCCGCGGCCTCGCTCTCGATCGAGTCGATGCGGAACTTGACCAGGTCGCCAATCGACACCAGCCCGACAAGCGCGCCGTTCTCGACGATCGGCAGGTGGCGGAACCGGCGGCGGGTCATCAGCGCGAGCGCCGTCATCACCGGGGTGTCGCGAGCGATCGTTACCGCCGGCGCGGTCATCGCCTCCGATACGGGACCGTCGAGCGCGCTCGCCCCCTGCTTGCCGAGGCACATAACGAGGTCGCGTTCGGACACGATCCCGACCACTTCTCCCCCGGTCGTCACCACCAGCGCCCCGATCCGCCGCTCGGCGAGCTGCGCGACCGCGTGCGCCAGCGGCACCCCCGCATCGATCGTTGCGACATCGCCGCCTTTGTTCGCAAGGATTGCCGCGATCGACATAAGCGCCTCCTGTCTGTGAGGACTCTTCCGTACGAGTCCCGCCGGACTTGATCGTCTCACGGACCGCCGCCAAAGGGAAGCGCATGCCGCGTCCCGACCCCGTTCCCACGCCGCGCGCGACGGCGCTTCGCCGCTTCACGCGGACCATGCGGTGGATGGCGCTGGTGTCGATTGTCTGCGCCGCGCTCGCAGTATGGCTCGTCGCGCGCGGCGATCCCGAATGGCATCTCTACATGATGATCGCGACCGCGCTGGGGGTCGGGCTAACCGTCCTCCTCGCCACCGCGCTGATGAGCCTGGCCTATTTGAGCGACGCCAGCGGCCACGACGAACAGGCGCACTATCCCCCGAAGGATCCCGAAGAATGACCGAACTCGCCCCCAACCCGATCCTGCGCGTCGTCCCCGGGCCAAGCGACATCAACGCCAACGGCCATATCTTCGGTGGCTGGGTGCTGAGCCAGATGGACATCGCCGCGGGTATCGTTGCGTCGCGCAGGGCGCGCGGGTCGGTCGCGACGGTCGCAATCGAGCGGATGGAGTTTCTGGCGCCGATTCACCTGCGCGATCTGATCTCGGTCTATGCCCAGGTCGAGCGGGTCGGGCGGACATCAATGGCGATCCGCATCGACGTCATCGCCAGCCGCAATGGCGGCGAGGAACAAGTCAAGGTGACCAACGGCCTGTTCACCTTCGTCGCGATCGACGAAGCTGCGCACCCGCGTCCGGTCGATCAGCCAACCGCATAGAAAACGGCCGGTGAGCGGACCCACCGGCCAGTATTTTCCTTAGCTCTTAGGCAGCGGGAGCGATGTCCGCTTCGCCTTCGGGGCGAGGGCGTCGCACGCGGCGGCGCGGCGCGGGGGCCGCGTCTTCGCTCGTCGCTTCGGGCGCGTCGGCAATCACGCCAATCGCGGGCGGGAGGATGGCAAAGTCGATCCGCGGTTCATCCTGTGGCTCGGAACGCTCGCGGCGCGGGCGCGGCGCGGGGCGCTCGGTCCGCTCGGGAGGTTCTACGGGCCGGTCATTGTCGGCCCGCTGCGGGCGCTCGCTGCGTTCGGAACGCTCCACCAGCCGCTCGACCCGCTCGGCCGGACGGTCATTGTCGGCGCGTTGTGGACGCTCGGAGCGCTGGCGATCCTGACGCTCATAGCGGTCATTGCGCGGTTGCTGCTGCTGGCGATCCTGCTGCTGCGGCCGGTCCTGGCGCTCGTAGCGATCGCCTTCCTGCTGGCGCCGCGGCTGCTCGCGTTGCTGTTGGTGTTGCTGCTGCTGGGGCTGATCGTCATCACCGCCCTCGTCATCATAGCCGTCGCCATCGTCGTCATAACCGTCGTCGTCGACAGTCTCGCCGCGCGCGCGGCGTTGCTCGTCGAACTTGGCCCGGCTTTCGCCTAGCACGCGGAAATAATGGTCCGCAAACTGCAGCCAATATTCGGTCTGCACCCGATCACCGGCCTGCTGCGCGTCGCGCGCGAGGCTCTTGTATTTCTCGAGCAGTTGCGCCGCATTGCCCCGCTGGCGCTGGTCGCGGGCGTTGCCTCCGCTATTGTTGCCCGACATTCCCTGGGGGCGTTGCTGTCCACCACGACCGCGACGGCGACCCGCGCCGTTCTGACGATTATTGATCAAGAGAGTATGTCCTCGTCGCACCGGCGCCAATCACGCCTCATCTTGTCCTTCGGCAAGAAGTCCGTTTCTCCAAGACCAGCGGATCGCCCGAG
>JANMWM010000082.1:0-3434 GCA_031394005.1 Sphingomonas sp. | reverse complement strand
GCGCCGCCGCCGAACCAGCGGCGGGTGGTGGTCAGGAAGCGCGTATTCATGTGGACTGCGGGAACGTGCGGGTTAGCCATGTGCGCAACCAGGCTGATGCCGGTGGCGAAAAAGCTCGGGTCCTCGTCGGCGCCGGGGATCGAGGCGGCAAATTCGGGGCTGAACGTGCCGCCGACGGTCGAGACGTTGACTCCGACTTTCTCGAATACCTTGCCGTTCATCTGCCCGCGAACCCCGCCGCCGCCGGGGGTCTCGTTGCCGTCGGCATCGCGTTCAGTTCGGTCCCAGGGAGTGAAGGTGAAGGCGGCGTCCGAGCCGGCCTCGCGCTCGATCGCTTCGAACTCGGCGGTGATCCGGTCGCGCAGGGACTCGAACCAGGTCTTGGTGGCGAGTTGCTGGTCGTCGAGGGGTGTCATGGCAGCAGTCCGGTCTGGCGCAGCGCTTCGCCAAGCGCAAGCGCGGCAGCGGTGGCGAGGTTGAGCGAGCGGACTGCGGCTCGGATGGGAATGCGGACAGCGAGATTGCAATGAGCGGCGACGGCGGCGGGGACACCGGCGCGTTCCTTGCCGATGAGGAGAATGTCGTCGGGCGCGAACGCGGCGTCGTAGAGCGAGGTGGTGCCCTTGGTCGTCAGGAGGACGAGACGCCCGGGGCGGGCGACGCGAAAGGCGTCCCAGCCCGCATGACGCTCGATCTCGACGGCGTCGATATAATCCATCGCGGTTCGACGGACGCGGGCGTCCTCCCAAGCGAAGCCCATCGGCTCGATCAGGTCGACCGCGACGCCGAGGCACGCGCCGAGCCTGAGCACCGCGCCGACGTTGCCCGCAATCTCGGGCTCATAGAGCGCAATTCGCATGGCCAAGCCGCTAGGCCATCCGCCGCGGTGCCGGCAAGCGTCGGTTTGCGGGCTTTTTGGCGTTTGCAACATCCGGGCAAGGCGCTATCAGGCGCGCCAACCCGCTCCGGCCTCGTGTCGTCGCGGCGCCATATCATGTCCGGTCGTATTGCGCGGTCGGGTCGATCAATAGGGTAGGCATGGCAACGCTCGAAACCGGTCCGAACGAACTGGCGCCCGATGACGGGATGCGCCGCCGCGACGTCATCAATGTCGCGGCACTAAGCTTCGCCGGGTTCGGCGCGGTGGCGGTCGTCGCGCCGTTAGTGGTGCAGATGGCGCCGAGCGCCGACGTGCTGGCGATGTCATCGGTCGAGGTTGACGTGTCAAAAATCCTGCCGGGCCAGGCGATCAAGACCAGCTGGCGCAAGCAGCCGGTGTTCATCCGCAATCTGACCCCCAAGGAAATTGCCGAAGCCAATGCGGTCGATATCTCGAGCCTGCGTGATCCGCAGACGCTGGCGCAGCGAACCAAGCCGGGGCACATGAACTGGCTCATTACGCTTGGCGTGTGCACCCACCTGGGCTGCGTTCCGCTGGGCACTGGCGAAGGCGAGAATCGCGGGCCGTTCGGCGGCTATTTCTGTCCGTGCCACGGTTCGGCTTACGACACGGCCGCGCGAATCCGTAAAGGACCTGCGCCGAAGAACCTCTTCGTGCCGGATTATTCGTTCAATTCGCCGACCGTCGTCAAAATCGGGTAAGGGAAAGCATTCGTTATGAGCTTTGGCTGGGCCCAGGAATATGAACCCAAAAGCGAGTTAGGCCGTTGGTTCGACCAGCGCCTGCCGCTCCCGCGGCTGGTCTATGGCGCGATCGGCGGCGGTTATCCGGTGCCGCGCAACCTCAATTATTTCTGGAATTTCGGCATCCTTTCGGGGCTGATGCTGACGGTCCAGATCATCACCGGCATCGTGCTGGCAATGCATTATTTCGCCTCGGCCGACGGCGCGTTCAACAGCGTCGAGGCGATCATGCGCGACGTCAACGCCGGCTGGATGTTGCGTTACGCCCACGCCAATGGCGCGAGCTTCTTCTTCATCGCGGTTTATATTCACATCTTCCGCGGGCTCTATTTCGGTAGCTACAAAGCACCGCGCGAACTGATCTGGATGCTCGGGCTGGTGATCTACCTGCTGATGATGGCGACGGCGTTCATGGGCTATGTCCTCCCGTGGGGGCAGATGAGCTACTGGGGCGCGCAGGTCATCACCGGCTTCTTCTCGGCCTTCCCGATCGTCGGCGAGCCGCTGCGGATCTTCCTGCTCGGCGGCTATGCGCCCGACCAGTCGGCGCTCAACCGCTTCTTCTCGCTGCATTACCTGCTGCCGTTCGTTATCGCGGGGGTGGTGATCCTGCACATCTGGTCGCTGCACATTCCGGGGTCGAGCAACCCGACCGGGGTCGACGTCAAGACCGAGGCAGACACGCTGCCGTTCCACCCCTTCTATACCGCCAAGGACGGGTTCGGGGTCGGGGTCTTTCTGATCTTCTACGCGCTGGTGCTGTTTTTCGCGCCCGACTATTTCGGGCATGCCGATAATTATATCCCGGCTAACCCGCTCGCGACCCCGGCGCATATCGTCCCAAATGGTATTTCGGGCCGTTCTACGCGATTTTGCGCGCCTTCACGACCGACTTCCTGCTGCCGGCCAAGCTGTGGGGGGTGCTGGCGATGTTCAGCGCGATCCTGCTTCTGTTCTTCCTGCCGTGGCTGGACACGTCGCCGGTTCGGTCGGGTAATTATCGCCCGATCTTCAAGCGTTTCTTCTGGTTGCTCGTCACCGACGTGCTCGTGCTTGGCTGGTGCGGCGGGGCGCCCGCGACGCCGTTGTACGTGATGCTCGGCCAGGTCTGCTCGGCCTATTATTTCCTCCACTTCCTGGTGATCCTGCCAATCATCGCCAAGGTCGAGCGGCCGCTTGCGCTGCCCTCGTCGATCTCGGCCTCGGTGCTTCATGGCGAAGCGCAGGAGAGCGCCCCCTACGGTTTAGCGACGACCAGCCACGGTTCCGTTCTGGCCGCAGCCGAATAAGGACCCGACATGATCCGCAAGCTCGCCTTTCTCGTCGGTCTCGCCTTTGCCGGCGTTTTGTTGCTGGCGTTATTCGTCAACTTGACGGGGTTCATCACCGATCCCCCGGCGCCAACCGCAGAGAGCAAATTCCACGAGGAGCCGAAAGAGCTTCACCTCGCCAGTAGCGGGCCGTTCGGGCGGTTCGACCGGCAGCAGCTCCAGCGCGGCTTCCAGGTTTACAAGGAAGTTTGCTCGGCGTGCCACTCGATGAAGCTCGTCGCGTTCCGCGACCTGCGCCAGCTTGGCTATACCGACGCCGAGGTGAAGGCGATCGCCAACCAGTGGGCGACCGAAGTGCCGTCGATCAACTCCGAGACGGGTGAGCCGGCGACGCGCAAGGCACTTCCGGCGGATCATTTTCCGAGCCCCTATGCCAACGAGACTGCCGCCAGGGCCGCGAACAATAACGCACTTCCGCCCGACTTCTCGCTGATCACGAAGGCGCGTGAGGGCGGGGCT
>JANMWM010000080.1:0-21212 GCA_031394005.1 Sphingomonas sp. | reverse complement strand
GTCGCCCTCGATGATCTTTCGCGCCAGCCCTTCCGCGATCGCGGTCTTGCCGACGCCGGGATCGCCGACATAAAGCGGGTTGTTCTTCGACCGGCGGCAGAGGATCTGGACGGTGCGGTCGACTTCGGCATTGCGCCCGATCAGCGGGTCAATCTTGCCGGTTTTCGCCTTCTCGTTGAGGTTGACGGTGAACTGGGCGAGCGCGCTTTCCTTCTTGCCGCTGTCGCTCTTGGTCTCGGTCTTTTCCTCCGGAGCGGCGCCGGTCGGCGGGGTCGCTTCACCCGGGGCATCGCCCTTGCCGACGCCGTGGCTGATGTAGGTCACGGCATCGAGCCGGCTCATGTCCTGCTGCTGGAGGAAATAGACAGCATAGCTCTCGCGCTCGGAGAACAGCGCGACGAGCACGTTGCCGCCGGTCACCTCGTCGCGGCCCGACGACTGGACGTGGAGGATGGCGCGCTGGACGACGCGCTGGAAGCCGCTCGTCGGAGTCGGGTCGGTCGCCGAGTCCGCGACGAGCGCACCAAGCTCATTGTCGAGATAATGCTTCACCATCCCACGCAAATCGTCGCGGTTGACCCCGCATGCGGTCATCACCTTCGACGCATGTTCGTCGTCGATCAGCGCGATCAGCAAATGTTCGAGCGTGGCATATTCGTGGCGACGCTTGGACGCTTCGCCGAGCGCGTCGTGGAGGGTCTTTTCGAGATCGCGGGCGAAACTGGGCATGGGGGGCTCCTAGGCCGCGGCCTGAGTGGTCGCGGGGCTTATTCGATATGTCGTAAGGTCGGGCGCGCCGTTCAAGGGCGCGGCGATATACGGGCGGAGGCGCCTACCGCTTGGCGAACAGCGCATCGGCGTTTGCCTTGTGACGGGCGACCTCGGCCATGTGGTTCTCGACGCGGGTGATTTCCGCGCGTAGCGCGGCGATCCGCGCGTCCAATTCCGCAACCGACAGCGGGCCGAGGTCTTGCTTGGCGAGCTCGACTAGCGGGTCGGCGGGCTTGCCCGAGAAGAGATCGTCGAGGTCCATCGTGTGACCAGCGTTGACCCGCGACGCGGCGCTGTCAATAAGCCGCTCGACTTTAGAAGGACTGGACCGGCGTGAGCGATATCCCCGCAACGAAGCCTGACACCATGCCACAAACGATGATGGCGATCGAGATCAGCGAGCCCGGCGGGCCCGAAGTGCTCAAGCCCGTCCAGCGTCCCGTGCCCGTCCCGGGGCCGCGCGAGGTGCTGGTCAAGGTCGCGGCCGCCGGGGTCAACCGCCCAGACATCCTCCAGCGCAAGGGCGCCTACCCGCCGCCACCGGGCGCGAGCGACATTCCCGGACTCGAGATTTCCGGCACGGTCGTCGCCGCGGGCGAGGGCGGGGCGCAGCTGATTGGCACCCGCGTCTGCGCGCTGGTGGCTGGCGGTGGCTATGCCGAATATTGCCTGGCGCCCGTCGGAACGTGCCTACCCGTCCCCGAAGTGCTGCGCATGACCGAGGCGGCGGCGATTCCTGAGACGCTGTTCACCGTGTGGATCAACCTGTTCGAACGCGGCTTCGCGGCCGACGGCGACACGGTGCTCGTCCATGGCGGTACCAGCGGGATCGGGACGATGGCGATCGCGCTCGGCAATCTGTTCGGGCTCGAGGTGATCGTCACCTGCGGCTCGGACGACAAATGTGTCGCCGCGGTCGAACTGGGCGCGGCGCACGCCATCAACTACAAGGAAACTGACTTCGTCGACGCGGTCGAACGTTGGACCGAGGGTAGGGGGGTCGCGGTAGTGCTCGACATGGTCGGCGGCGACTATGTCCCGCGCAATTTGAAATGTCTCGCCGAAGAGGGTCGCCATGTGTCGATCGCGGTGCAGCGCGGGGGGACGGCGGAAATTCCGATCTTCGAGCTGATGCGGCGGCGGCTGACAATGACCGGCTCGACGCTCCGTCCGCGCTCGGTCGAGTTCAAGATGATGGTCGCCGACGAGTTGGCGAAGACGGTGTGGCCCTATGTCGAGGGCAACCGCCTGAAGCCAGTGATCGACGCGACCTTCCCGCTGGCCGAGGCGGCGGCGGCGCATGTACGGCTGGAGGCGGGGGATCACGTCGGGAAGATCGTGCTGACCGTGGAGTGATGGTCAGTCACCGAAGAGGCGGGTTTCTGCACCCTTGCCCTCCGCCCTCCGCAAGCCTAAACCACCTACACACCAAGCCGCTCCGAAAGGGGCGGCTCTTTTTATTCCGGTCGGGTAGACCCCGCGCCAAAATGTTCTGGAGAAACCCGTGGCCCAGCCCCTCATGCCCCATGCGACCGCCGCCTGGCTGGTCGACAACAGCGCGCTGTCGTTCGAGCAGATCGCCGAATTCTGCGGGCTTCACATCCTTGAGATTCAGGCGATCGCCGACGACACCGCCGCGACCAAGCTGACCGGGCGCGACCCGATCCGCGCCGGCGAATTGAACCATGAGGAAATCGAGCGCGGCCAGGCCGACCCCGACTATCGCCTCAAGATGATCAAGGAGCCCGACCCGATACGCCGCACCAAAGGCCCGCGCTACACTCCGGTGAGCAAGCGCCAGGACAAGCCCGACGGCATCGCCTGGATCCTGCGCAACCACCCCGAAGTGACCGACGGCGCGATCGGCAAGCTGATCGGCACGACGCGAACGACGATTGCCGCGCTGCGCGAGCGCAGCCACTGGAACATGGCCAATATCCAGCCCAAGGACCCGGTGACGCTCGGCCTGACGACGCAGCGTGAGCTCGATGCAGCGGTCGCCAAGGCAGCCAAGGCGGCAGGCCTGGCCGCGCCGACCGATACTCGTCTCGAAGGCGACCGCGCCGCGCTGATCGAGGAGCTTCGCGCCGAGCGCGAGCAGCACCACCGCGACGCAGAGGCGGCACTTGCCGCCGCCGAGGCGGGCGAGCCCGACACGTCGGACGAGATTGTCCCGGGCATCAAGGACCCGTTCAAGAAGTCGGCCTGACAGGGCGCTTGAAATGCGGTTCGCCGGGGGACAGGATGCGCCATGACCGATGATGCAAATCCGATCCAAGGACTGAGTTTCGAGGCGGCACTCGCCGAACTCGAGACGATCGTGCGGACACTCGAGCAGGGGTCTGCCCCGCTCGACCAGTCGATCGAGCTCTATCAGCGTGGCGATGCGCTGAAACACCATTGCGAAGCACGGCTGAAATCGGCGCAGGCGCGGATCGAGCAGATTTCGCTCGGGCCCGACGGCCAGCCCAGCGGCACCCGGCCGTTCGATGGCGACTGACCGCCAGGCGCACGCAGGCGTCGATCTCGACGCCGAAGCGGCATCGGTCTCGGCCGACGTCGATGCGCTGTTCGCCGGCCTGCTTCGTCCCCCGGGCGACGGCCGCGACCGGCTCTTCGCGGCGATGGCCCATGCCGCGATCGGCGGGGGCAAGCGCCTCCGCCCGCTGCTGACCGTCGCGGCTGGGAGGCTGTTCGGAATCGCGCGGGAGCGAGCATTGCGCGCCGGGGCGGCGATCGAGGCGATCCACGTCTATTCGCTGATCCACGACGACTTGCCGTGCATGGACGATGACGATCTTCGCCGCGGCAAGCCGACTGTCCACAAGGCGTTCGACGAGGCCACCGCCATACTCGCCGGGGACAGTTTGCACGCGCTCGCGTTCGAGATTCTGGCCGATCCTGCGACCTCGGAAAGCCCCGTCGTCCGCGCGGAACTAACTGTCGATCTCGCCCGCGCATCGGGTCGCGACGGGATGGCGGGGGGTCAGATGATGGACCTAACAGCACAGGGCGAAGTATCTGATATCGAGGGAATTACCCGGCTTCAACAGCTCAAGACCGGCGCCCTGATCGAACATGCGGTCGAGGCCGCGTGCATCCTAGGATCGCTCGCCCCACCCGCCCGCATCCACTACCGAGGCTACGCCCGCAACGTCGGCCTCGCCTTCCAGATCGCCGACGATTTGATCGACCATGGCGGCGACGAGGCGACCGCGGGCAAGCGCGTCGGCAAGGACGCCGCGGCGGGGAAGGCGACCTTCGTCTCGCTGATGGGCGAGGACCGCGCCCGCGCCCAGGCCGCGATGCTGGTCGACCAGGCGATCGAGCATCTCCACGACCATGGCACCGAGGCTGACCTGCTCCGCGCCATCGCCCGCTTTGCCGTCAAAAGGGACCATTGATGCGCATCGGCGTTTATCCGGGGACATTCGATCCCTGCACTCTCGGCCATCTCGACATCATCCGGCGCGGGGCGCGGATCGTCGACAAGCTCGTCATCGGGGTCACCAACAACCCGTCCAAGTCGCCGATGTTCAGCATCGACGAACGCCTCGCGATGGTCCGCCGCGAGGTCGCCGGTATGGACGCCGAAATCGGCGTGGTCGACTTCGATTCGCTGTTGATGGACTTTGCCGAGCGCGAAGGCGCAAGCGTGATCATCCGCGGGCTGCGCGCGGTCGCCGACTTCGAATATGAGTATCAGATGGCGGGGATGAACCAGCAGCTTAACGACCGCATCGAGACCGTCTTCCTGATGGCCGACGTGTGCCTGCAACCGATCGCGTCACGCCTGGTTAAGGAGATCGCCTGCTATGGCGGCGTGATCGACAAGTTCGTCACGCCGGCGGTCGCCGCCGACGTCAAAACGCATCTGGCCGCGACACGCTAAGCCGCGGTTCTCGGGAGGGATTATGAGTAAGTTTTCGATGATGTTGCCGATCGCGGCGCTGGCCATAGTCGCGGCCTCCCCGGCCGAGGCTGGCCGCGCCAGGCCCACGGCCAAGCCTGTCGCCGCCAAGGTCTCCCCTAAGCGCGCCGCGAAGAACGTCGCCGCCGCGACCCCCGAAGTCAGCATGGTCGCGCCCGCTGCGGTTGCTGCCGATCCCGCCAACAAGCTGATCCTCGACCTTTCGAACGGGGGCCATGTTGTCGTGCAATTGCGCCCCGACGTCGCCCCCGCCTCGGTCCACCGCATCCAGGCGCTGGCCCAGCAGCATTTCTACGACGGGCTCAAATTCCACCGCGTCATCCCCGGCTTCATGGCGCAGGGCGGCGACCCCAAGGGCGACGGCTCGGGCGGCTCGCCGCTGCCCGATATCAAGGCCGAATTCAGCGCGCTGCCCCATCTGCGCGGCTCGATGGCGATGGCCCGCGCCGAAAGCCCCGACAGCGCCAACAGCCAATTCTTCATCATGTTCGCGCCGAAAGCTTCGCTCGATCATAAATACACCGTGATCGGCCGCGTGATCGAGGGCATGGCCGGGGTCGACGGGATTGCGCAGGGCGAGCCTCCCGCCGAACCGACGACGATCGTCCACGCGACGCTCGGCGGCCCGGTCGCCGTCGCCGAGGTGCTTGGCGCCCGCTGATGCGGGTCGAACTGTTTGACTTCGACCTGCCGCAAGACCGCATCGCGCTGAGGCCGGTCAGGCCGCGCGATGCGGCGCGGATGCTCTGCGTGTCGGGCGAGACGATTGCCGATGCCGGCGTGCGCGATTTGCCGCGGCTGCTCCGCGCGGGTGACGTGCTGGTGTTCAACGATACGCGCGTCATCCCGGCGCAACTCGACGGGCGCAGGGGAGAGGCGAAGATCGGCGCCACGCTGCACAAGCGCGCCAGCGCTCGCGACTGGTGGGCTTTTGTCCGCAATTCCCGCCGCGCCCGGGTCGGCGACACCATCGATTTCGGCGAGGGGGTCGCGGCGAAGGTCGCCGAGAAGAGCGACGATGGCGCTCTGTTGCTCACGTTCCTCGGCGACGAGCCGGTCGAACTCCTGCTCGATCGCGCCGGGAGAATGCCGCTCCCACCCTACATCGCCTCGAAGCGCGGCAACGATGCCGCCGACTCCGACGACTATCAGACGATGTTCGCCGACGAGCCCGGCGCGGTTGCCGCCCCGACCGCCTCGCTCCACTTCACGCCCGCGCTGATGGCGGCGCTCGACGAATCCGGGATCGGCCGCGAGACGCTCACTCTCCACGTCGGCGCGGGAACCTTCCTGCCGGTCAAGGTCGACGACACCGCCGCGCACAAGATGCACGCCGAATGGGGCCGCATCGATTCCGCCACCGCCGACCGCCTTAACGCCGTGCGAGTCCACGGCGGGCGGATCATCGCCGCGGGTACCACCTCGCTGCGCCTGCTCGAAAGCGCCGCCGACGAAGACGGCACGATCCGCGCCTTCGAAGGCGACACCGCGATCTTCATTACGCCGGGCTACAGGTTCCGCGCGGTCGACGGGTTGTTGACCAATTTCCACCTGCCCAAGTCGACGCTGTTCATGCTGGTCAGCGCGCTGATGGGGCTCGACACGATGCAGGCGGCCTACGCCCATGCGATCGCCGAAAACTATCGCTTCTACAGCTACGGCGATTCCTCGCTGCTGCTCCCTTAGCCCGCGAAATAGCTCCAGAGTACGCGCGCCGTGAGGCCGAGCGACAGGATTACCAGCAGCGGCCGGATCAGCTTCGCGCCGAAGCGCATCGCGGTATGGCTGCCGAGCCAGCCGCCGGTCATCGATCCGACCGCCATGCATAGCCCGAGCCCCCACCAGATCTTGCCGCCGATGGCGAAGAACAGCACGCTGGCGAGGTTGCTCGTCAGATTGAACAGCTTGGTCTGCGCCGTTGCGCGGGTCAGTCCGACGCCGCGCAACGCGACGAGGGTGGTCGCGAAGAAACTCCCCGTCCCCGGCCCGAAGAAGCCGTCGTAGAAGCCGATCGTGCCGGCGACGGGGGTGTAGCTCTTTGCCGAAATCCGCTCGTGCGCATCCTCGTCGCTCATCCGCGGCGAGACGATGGTGTAGCCCGCCATTACCAGCAGCAGCACCGGGATGATCAGGCGAAGCGCGTCGCTCGACACCGCCTGGACGAGTAACACTCCCACGGTGGCCCCAGCGAAGATCGCCGCCACCGTTCCCTTGTGTGCTCGCCAGTCGACCAGCCCCTTCGCCGCATAGTTGCGAAACGCTGTCGCGGTGCCGAACATCGACTGCAGCTTGTTGGTCCCCAGCGTGTTCAGCGGTGGCACCCCGGCGAACAGCAGCGCCGGCACCATGATCAGTCCCCCGCCCCCGGCAATGGCATCGATGAACCCGGCCAACACGGCGGTCGCGGTCAGTGCGGGGTAGAGCCACGGATTGATCATTGCCGGTCCATGGCGGACAGTCCGCAAACTGTCGAGGTGTGTTGTAATTCTAGAACACCCGTGTGACTATTGTCCATGAACGTCCCGCAAAACTGGTCCAGCTGCTGATGCTCCCGTGGCTGGCGAGCGAGCTGCTGATCTTCCGCAGCGACTGGAAGGTGGGGACCGGCGAGCGCCGCGACGGGTTCAGCAGGCCCTTGACTTCGTCATGATGGCGCTCGCTGTCGGGCGGGCTTTCGCGTTCCGCACGCGTCGCGCGTGGCTCCTGCTCGGCAACCCGATGCTGTGGATCGCGCTGGCCGGGGTGGTCATGCTCGTCGGGATCGTCGTGCGCCAGCGCGCGGTTCGTTTCCTCGGTGCTTTCTTCCGCACGCATGTCACGCTGCTCGACGATCATCGGCTGATCACCGACGGCCCTTGTGCGCGGCTGCGCCACCCCAGCGACACCGGCGGGCTGATGTCGTGTGTTGCGGTCGGAAACGCGTTCGGCAGCGCGGCCTCGCTGCTGGCGATGCTGGTCCTCCCATTCGCCGCCTTCGCCTATCGCATCCGGGTCGAGGAGCGCGCGCCGAGGCGCATTTCGGTGACGCGTGGCGACGCTACCGCGCCGGGACCGCCGCGTTGATCCCGTTCGTCTGGTAGCGTCGCTCCGCCCCGTCATCACCGCGCGGCTCGACTCGGGTCCACGCGCTTGGCATGGGGCACGCGATGCCCCCCCGTTTCGACTTCACCATCGCCGCCACCGACGGCGCGGCGCGCCTGGGCTCGATCGCGATGCAGCGCGGCGAGATCAGGACGCCCGCATTCATGCCGGTCGGGACAGCGGCGACGGTCAAGGCGATGAAGCCAGAAGGAGTTCGCGGGTCGGGCGCAGATATTTTGCTCGGCAACACCTATCACCTGATGTTGCGGCCGGGCGCGGAGAGGGTCGCTCGGCTGGGCGGACTGCACCATTTCATGGGGTGGGAGCGGCCGATCCTGACCGACAGCGGCGGCTACCAGGTGATGAGCCTGTCGGAGCTTTCGAAGATCAGCGAGGAGGGGGTCAGCTTCAAGTCGCACCTCGATGGATCGCGCCACATGCTCAGCCCCGAGCGGTCAATCGAGATCCAGCGGTTGCTGGGGTCGGACATCGTCATGCAGTTCGATCAACTGGTGCCTTCCAATGCTGAGCCTGCGGTTCAGGTGGAGGCGATGGAGCGGTCGCTGCGCTGGGCCCGGCGGAGCCGCGAGGAATTCGACCGCGGTGGTGATCATGCCGCGCGAGCGGCGCTGTTCGGGATCCAGCAGGGGGTGCTCGACGAGGGGCTGCGGCGGCGATCGGCCGAGGGGCTGATCGAGATCGGCTTCGATGGCTATGCCGTCGGCGGGCTGGCGGTGGGGGAGGGGCACGACGCGATGCTCGCCTGTCTCGATTTCGCGCCGGGTCAGCTGCCCCCGGACCGCCCACGCTATCTGATGGGGGTCGGCAAGCCCGACGATATCGTCGAGGCGGTGCGGCGCGGGATCGACATGTTCGACTGCGTGCTGCCGACAAGGTCGGGGCGGACGGGGCAGGCGTTCACCCTGGACGGCCCGATTAACATCCGCAACGCGAAGTTCGCCGAGGACCGCGAGCCGCTCGAGCCGGGCTGCCCGTGCCCGACCTGCACGACCTACGAGCGCGCCTATGTCCACCACCTCGTGCGGTCGGCCGAAATCCTCGGCGCAATGCTCATGACCGAGCATAATCTGTGGTTCTACCAGCGGCTGATGCAGGGGATGCGGGAGGCGATCGGGGAGGGGCGGTTGGAGGGGCACGCGGCGGGGTTTCTAGAGCGATACCGAAATAGTAAGGCTGAAATCTAATCGCGAGACTGACTAAGTTTCCACAACTTCAGTTCTTCCCATTAACCGCGCGATGCCAACTCGATCGCAATCAGTTTCTCACCCTGCTGGCGCCTCCGCTCAAGTTATTTGCCCCGCACCTTTAGCCGCTCGTATCCCGCCATTCGCTTGGCATTCTCTACACGAATACGCTCCGCCTGTTTGCGTTCGGCTACCCTTCGAGCGCGCTCTGCATTTGGAATTCATTGAGACGGCCTGAAATTCTCAGGTGCATCTCTCATCGAACCGGGATCGGTATTTCGAAGTTTGGCCTTGTCCCAATCAATTCTGGTCACCTGATACCTCCAGAATTTAAGCGAATCATCTTGATCGATTTAGGACGCCCCGAATGACAGGAAGCTCGGCATTGGGCCGTTCCACTCGGGAACGGCGTCGGCGATCAGTTTGGGTTCGGGGGCGGGTTCGTCCTCGCGCTCGTTCCTGGATTCCTGGGGGCGGAGTTCTTCGCGGCAGGGCGCGCGTTCGCGGCGGGGTTCGTCTGAGTGCGGGGCGCGCTCGCGCGGGGCATCGGTCGAGGTGCCGGGTCCTGCCTTGGACGCAGGTGCAGCCTTCGGAGCCGCCTTGGCACGCGGGGCGCGTTCGCGTTTCTCGCGCGGGGCTTCTTCGCTCGCTGGCACAGCAGGAGCCGCACCCTCACTCGTTCCGTCGCCCGAGAAGCGGGCGATCTTGGTGGCGGTCAGCTTCTCGATCGCGGCGACGGCTTCGGCGTCTTCCTTGGTGGCGAGCGTGATGGCGATGCCGGTCAGCCCGGCGCGGCCGGTGCGGCCGATGCGGTGGACATAGTCGTCGGGCTGCCACGGCACGTCGAAGTTGATGACGTGGCTGACCCCCTTCACGTCTAGGCCTCGCGCCGCAACGTCGGACGCGACGAGGATGGTGATGCTGCCGTCCTTGAAACGGTCGAACTCGGCGATGCGCTCGGCCTGCTCCATGTCGCCGTGGATCTGGCCGACTTTGAAGCCTAATTTGCGCAGGCTGGTGAATAGGTCGCGGACGGTCGTCTTGCGGTTCGAGAAGATGATCGCGTTCTTGACTTCGTCGTGGCGAAGCACACCCATCAGCACGTCGCGTTTTTTCGCCGAAGTGGTGGTGATGATGCGCTGTTCGATGTTGAGGTTGGCGCTGGCCGGGCGTGACACTTCGAGGACCTTGGGATCGGTCAGGAACTTGTCGGCCAGCTTCTTGATTGGCGGTGGCATCGTCGCCGAAAACAGCAGAGTCTGACGCGCCTTGGGCAGGCGCGAGCAGATTTCCTCAATGTCGGGGATGAACCCCATGTCGAGCATGCGGTCGGCCTCGTCGATGACCAGCAGGCTGCACCCGGTGAGCAGGATCTTGCCGCGCCCGTAGAGGTCCATGAGCCGGCCCGGTGTGGCGATCAGTACATCGACGCCCTTTTCGAGCGCTTTGACCTGATCGCCCATCTGCACGCCGCCGATCAGCAGCGCCATCGAGAGCTTGTGATACTTGCCGTATTTCTCGAAATTCTCGGCGACCTGCGCGGCGAGTTCGCGCGTCGGTTCGAGGATCAGGCTGCGCGGCATGCGCGCGCGGCTGCGGCCTTCCCCAAGTATATCGATCATGGGGAGCACGAAGGCAGCGGTCTTGCCGGTGCCGGTCTGGGCGATGCCGATTATGTCCTTGCCCATCAGGACGGGGGGAATTGTGCCCTTCTGGATCGGGGTCGGCTCGTCATAGCCGGCTTCGGCGACGGCACGCAGCAAGGGGTCGGAAAGGCCGAGATCGGCAAAAGGCATAAGGGTCCGGTCAGGAATGGGCCGCAGCGGCGCCACGGCGAATTAGCCGCTTAGCGGCAAAATCGTCAAAAAGTCAACGTGCCGCAGGTCAGCGGCGAAGCTGTGGCACCAGGCTGCGAAACTTCTCGATGCGGCAGCTGGCGCCCATCCGCGAGCGGATCTCGTCGCGCTTGACGCACAATCGCTCGTCGGTCGGCTGGACATAGAAGCCGTCGTAGAAGTCGAGCGCCGAGCAATCGGCATCAATCTGTGCGCGCACTCGGCTGCGGTCGCGCAGCACGAAATCGACGCTGTCGGGGCCCGACAGCAGCGCGCCGGAAATGTCCCCCGCGGGCACGCATTTCGGTCCCTTGTGCTCGGTCCATTCGACCAGCGGCGTTGGCGGATGGGGACGAACGGGGATGCGGAAAATCGTCCTCTGCTCAATCGTCACGCTGCTCACCTGGCGCGGTTCTGCACCGGAAAGGCCCAGCAGCAGCGGGATTGCGGCAAAGAAATGAAACAGGTTCAACGGGCTAGTTCTTGCATAAGAGAGACCGGTGGCGGTTGTGGATTGAACGTTGGCTGAATTGCGGCGTCCTGCGCAAGCCATCGTGCTCGCAAGGGATGACGAACGCACTGCGCCGCGCTAGACGGGATCCCATGCTTGACATGATCGCGCCCAGCCTCGCCGCCCTTCCTCCGGTCACCAGCGATTCGCTGCTCGCGCTGATCGCGCTGGCCAAGGCCGATCCGCGTACCGACAAGATCGACGTCGGGGTCGGCGTCTATCGCGACGCGGGCGGGGCGACCCCGATCCCGCGTTCGGTCAAGGCGGCCGAAAAACTGCTTTGGGAGCGGCAGGAGACCAAGGCCTATCTCGGCGGCCGCGGCGACGTCCGCTTCGGCGAACTGCTCCGCCCATTCGTGCTTGGGCGCCATTCCGGCGATGAGCGCATCGACCAGCTCCAGACCCCTGGCGGGTGCGGCGCGCTTCGCCTCGGTTTCCAGCTGATCAAGCTCGCCAACCCGAACGCCCGCGTCCTGCTCGGCGACCCGACCTGGCCCAACCACCCGCCGATGGCGCTAGGCGTCGGGCTCGAGCTGTCGAACTATCCCTATTACGACCGCGACAATCGCCGCATCCGCTTCGACGGGATGCTCGCCGCGCTGTCGGCCGGTCGTCCGGGCGATGTCGCGCTGCTCCACGGCTGCTGCCACAACCCGACCGGCGCCGACCTTTCCGACGGTCAATGGGCCGAGGTCACGCGGGTCGTCATCGATCGCCGCCTGCTGCCGTTCGTCGATCTCGCCTATCAGGGGCTTGGGCGCGGCATGGCCGAGGATGCGGCGGGGCTGCACGGCTTGCTCGACGTGTGCGACGAAGCCATCGTGGCGCAAAGCTGCGACAAGAATTTTGGCAGCTACCGCGACCGCGTCGGGGCGCTGTTCGTCAAGACCGGCGCAAATGCAGCGACCGCGACGGCGATGACGCATATCCTGCAGATGGCGCGCGAGATGTGGTCGATGCCGCCCGATCATGGCGGCGCGGTCGTTCGCACCGTGCTCGAGGACGCGAGCCTCAAGGCCGACTGGCTGGTCGAAGTCGGCGAGATGCGCGGCCGCATCAACCAGGTCCGCGCCACCATCGCCGCCGCTGACCCGCGCCTTGCCTTCATCGGCGAGCAATTCGGCATGTTTTCGATGCTGCCGCTGACAAAGGCGCAGGTCGTGGCCCTGCGCGAGACCAACGCGATCTACATGGCCGACAGCGGGCGCTTCAACATCGTCGGCATGTCCGACGAGGCCTTGCCCCGGTTCATCGCGGCGGTGATCGAAGCGCTCGACGGATGATGTCCGTTGCCCGACGCGGGCGCTTCGCCGCGCGGCACGGGGCGAGGATTCAGAAATGCTTGACGATTGGCCGTCCGGTCGTACCGAAACTGTCACTATAGGGTCTGATTCGGCCGACAGGGGACAAGACTCATTATGACGTGTTCGAACCGGCTGCGCGCCATGTTGCTTGGCGCGACCTTGCTTACCCCCTCGCTCGCCGCCGCTGCCCCGCCCTCCGATCCGACCCCGGCCGAGCTTCGCGCCGCCGTCGACGCGCTCGCGGTTCAGGTGAAGGCGCTCCAGGCCCAGCTCGACGGGATGAAGGCAGCCGTCGTCAAGGAAACCCCGTCGTGGAAGGGCGCGCCGCAGTTCGACGACAAGGACGCTGGCTTCAGCTTCAAGCCCAGAGGATTGCTTCAGGCCGACGCCGGCTATGTCGGCTTCCCCAATGGTCGCGAGCTTTCCGGCACAGTCGGCGGGCTCGACTATAACCGCCTCGGTTTCAACACCCGCCTGCGCCGCGCGACACTTGGTGCCGAAGGAAGTCTGCCGGGCGGCTTCGGTTACAATGTTGAGTTCAACTTCGCCCAGGGCACGGTCGATTTCGAGGACATTTTCCTCGCCTACCAGGCGAAGGGCAGCCCGGTGCGCATCCAGCTCGGCAACATCTACCCGCTGTCGAGCCTCGAGACGATAACCAGTTCGCGCTTCACCAGCTTCCTCGAGCGCGCCTCGTTCACCGATGGCTTCGGCTATAATCGCCGGCTCGGGGTGACCGTCGCGCTGCTCGATCCCAAGTCGGACCGCTACACGCTCACTGGCGGACTGTTCAGCCAGCCGGTCAACGACAACAGCTTCACCCGCACCGGCTGGGAAGTCGGCGCGCGCGGAACCTTCTCCCCGAAGCTTGGCGACACCACGCTCCACCTCGGCGCGAGCGCGCACCACCGCGTCAACAACCGCGATGCGCAGGGCCAGCAGTATCGTTCGCGTCCGCTCGTCCAGACCACCGACCAGCGGCTGGTCGACACTGGCATGGTTGCGTCCGACGGCGACGATGCGGCCGGGCTCGAGTTCGGTGCGATCCACCACGGCCTCCACCTCGCCGCCGAGGCGCAGATGCTGTGGGTGCGCGGCTATCGACCCGGCGACGTCACGACCCACCCCAACAATCTCATCCTGGGGAAGCGCTACGCCGGGAACCCGAGCTTCACGGGCGGCTATGTCGAGGCGGGCTATTATTTCACCGGTGAAATGCGCGGCTATCGGGCCGGGCGTTGGGACCGCACCAAGGTTCTCCACCCGCTGGGCAAGGGCGGCTGGGGCGCGCTCCAGCTCAACGGGCGAATCGACTATCTAAACCTCTCCGACCGGGTCTCGGGCGCACCGCTTGCGGCGCCCGACTATGTCGATGGCGGACGCCAGATTGGCTATCAGGTCAGCCTCGCCTGGAACCCGACCGATTATGTCCGGTTCGTTGCCCAATATGGCCGGCTCAGGGTCAATGGCGGTCCGCGAGTCGTTGCCGGCACGCCGGGACTGTTTTCACCAGGGACGACCGTGTCGGTCGATCAGCGCGCCTTCGACGTCGACACCGGTGCGTTGCGCGCCCAGCTCGATTTCTAGTTTTCGTTGCGTCATCCGTTGCCCGAATGCTGCACATGCTAAAAGAGTCACTAGTCACAAAACGGTCACCGCGCAGAAACACGACTGACCCCAAAGCGTCCTAATCACCCCTTGTGCCGGGATCGATTGTGATTGGGCCATGGGGATAAAACATGCTTGGAAAACTGGGCCGTGGCACCGGGTCGCTCGCATCGCTCAACCTCATCCGCGATTTCACCAGCCTTCGCCTCGGCGCGGTCGCCGTTGTCTCAATCGCGCTGCTGTCGTCGACTTCGGCGTTCGCGCAGGTCGGCACCTCCAACACCACGGCCGTGCCGACGGGTAACCAGCTTGGCGACATCGTCGTCACCGCGACCAAGCGCGAAACCAACCTTCAGAAAACCCCGATCGCCATCAGCGTCGTCAACGCTCAGTCACTGTCTGATCGCCATGCGCTCAGCTTCATCGATCTCGCCGACGGCTCGATTCCAAGTCTTCGCGTCGCGACGTTCGAATCACGGCAGTCGGCGCTGACCGTCGGCATTCGCGGCATCGTGCCCGGCGACGCCAACCAGACCGCCCGCGATCAAGGCGTCGGTGTGTATCTGGACGGCGTCTATCTCGGTCGCCAGCAGGGCCTCAACGCGGCCTTGCTCGATATCGAGCGCATCGAAGTACTCAAGGGGTCACAAGGCACCTTGTTCGGACGGAACACCGAAGGCGGTGCTGTCAGCATCATCACCAAGGCACCGAGCGGCAAGTTCGGCGGAAGTACCACGGGCGGTTTCGGCAATTATGGCAGCTACACCGGGCAGGTGCATCTCGATTTCCCCGCCTTCGCGAATTTGGCGTTCAAGGTCGACGGCCTGGTCGAGCATCAGGGTGCAACAACGAAGAATCCGCTCGCTGGTCAGACTGGCTGGAATTATCACAATGATGTCGGGGGTCGCATCGCGGCCCGCTGGAAGCCAGTCGAGGGTTTTACCGCTGATTTTTCCTACGACCGAGTTCGCGACGAGAACACGCCGTTCTTCAGCCAATTGGTCAACTATAATCCACTCGGCAAGACTGTTGGCCAGTATGTTCTCAACCCGACGACAAGTAAATATGTGCTGGTCGCCCCGGGGACGGCAGCAGGGGTTTATACGGCCTGCTCTACGTGCATCGCGCCGCTTTCGCCGCTCTACCTGGTCAGCGGCAATGACCGCCAGACTGCTTCCGAGATTGGGGTGGTGCAACAGCCGAGCGTCAATCGAAATAGCGGTTTGACCGCCGCTTTTCGATATAAGGTCTCTTCCAATCTCGAGCTTCGTTCGATCAGCGCCTACCGGAAGACAAGCGCGGATCAGTGGGATGCCAATGGCCCGCACCGCACGATCTTCGCGCCCAACGCAAATTTCTCTCGCTACAGCCTCTCTTTCTTACGACAGCATCAGTTCAGCCAGGAAGTTCAGGCGGTCGGTACTCTAGCCCAATTCGATTATGCGGTTGGCCTCTACTATTTCACCGAGGAGGTCACCGAGAGGGCAGCAACGCCGAGCACCAACAGGTTCAATGTCGATGGCACCGCCTACACGATCAACAGCGCGATTGCCGTTGGACCGATTACGTCAAGCAACCAAGGATATGATCCGGGCTCATTTTTTATCCAGCGCGACAGCCATGCCAAGGCAACGAGTTACGCTGCATTCGGGCAGGTAAACTATACTCCTGCCGGATTTGACGCGCTGCATCTGACCGTCGGTGCCCGCTACACGCATGACAAGCGAGACGGTGTTCTGACGAAAGTGATCGGCAAGCCGTCGAATTTCCCCTTCCACTTTGCAAAGGGCCGGGTCGACCCGTTGGCGATTGTGGCGTTGGATGCGACGCGAGACCTCCATCTCTATGCTAAATACTCTACCGGCTATCGCGCGGGCGGCGCTAACTCCCGGTCACAGACGTTCACTTCGTTCGGACCCGAGGTCGTCAAGGCTTATGAGATCGGCGCCAAGACCGACTTACTCGATCACCGCGTGCGCTTGAACGTGGCGGCATATCTGATGAACCGCACGGGCACTCAGGAAGACTTCGACAATGTCGATACTATTCCGACGAGCCCGACATTCAACCTCCATACCGAGGAAACGCGGAACGCACCGGGCATCTCGAAAATTCGCGGCCTCGAAGCGGATCTGACGATTAGCCCAATCCGCGACCTTACGCTGTCCGCGTCCTATGCTTACACCCATACGAAGGTGCCCGCGATCGCGAACCCGTTCCTTCCTGGCAATCCTTTGTTCCAAGTGTTTGTGGTCTATACGCCTAAATATGCTGCGTCGGCTGCGATCGACTATCAGCTGCCGACCAGCTTTGCTGATGCAAAAATCAGGTTCCACCTCGATGCCAATTATGCGGGCAGGCAATACACCTTCCAGGCCGAGAACGTGAAGAGCGACGAGAGCTTTATCGTGAACGGTCGCATCGCCCTGACGAACCTCGCGCTAAACAACGATGGCACCAAGGCAACGCTTTCGGTGTGGAGCCGAAACTTGCTGAATGAGGCTCACATCTATCGCCGCTCGGGGTCGAACCGCGGCACGCTCGGTGACTATTCCAACTTCAACGCCCCGCGCACCTTCGGCATCGAAGCCGCGATGAAGTTCTAACACCGGACTGCGGGCGTGGCGCACAGGTTGCGCTCCACGCCCGCAATTCCGCTATGACGACCAATGGCCTCGCCTCGCTCTTTCGTGGCGCGGCCATCTTGTCTATCAGCCGGGCGGTCCGGCACACCCGCGCGCTTTTCAACAAGGGATCGACATGATCAAGCTTCACTCCGCAGTCGCCCTGACCGTCCTTCTCGGTGAGAAGAGCGAGTATGATACTTGCGTCAAGAACGGCGCGAAGCAGATCATCGAAGTCCCGGTCGGGATCGACAGCCTGACCTTCATCCCGAACACGGGCGCCCCGGCGCTCAGCCTGACGACCAAGGACATCTACAGGGCGCTCGCCGCCAATCCGTTCGGCAAGCCCAACACCGCCAAGACCTGGCACGACGTCAACCCCGCGCTGCCGCCGCGGAAGATCCGCGTGATGGGCCCGCCGCCGACCAGCGGCACGCGCGACAGCCTCGCCAAGCTGATCCTCGCTTGGGGGTGCGAGACCGATCAGTCGACGAAGGCGCTCAAGACCAGCGACGAGAAGAAGCAAAAGGACATCTGCACCAAGATCCGCGAAGACGGCGCCTACATCGAAGCCGGCGAGAACGACAATCTCCTCGTCCAGAAGGTCGCGGTCGATAATGACACATTGGGCGTGCTCGGCTTTTCCTATCTTGCCGAGAATGCCGACAAGGTGAAGGCGGTCACGCCAGGCGGCGTTTCGCCGAGCGAAGCCACCATCGCCGACCTGAACTACCCCGGATCACGCAAGCTGTTCATCTACGCCAAGGGCGAGCATGTGGCGCTTAAGCCCAGGATGAAGGACTTCCTTGCCGCCTACGCCAAGCTGTGGAGCAAGGGCGGGATGCTCGAAAAGCGCGGCCTCGTTCCGCTCGCCGGCACCGACGCCGGAGCCGCGACGGCCCAGGCCAGCGCACTGACCCCGCTCGACGCCTCGAGCGTCAAGTGACGCCAGCGGCGACGAGCAGGCCAAGATGACCCTGGGGCTTGCCCTCATATTGGTCCTGCTCGTCGCCGCGCTGGCCGTGGTGATCGCGTTTCGCCGCGCCTCGGCGCTGCGCATCGCCGGCGCGAAGCGGGCGCGGTTCAACAGCCTGCCCGGCTACCACGCCTCCTATGCCTTGCTGTGGGCGACGCTCCCCGCGCTGCTCGTCCTCACCGCGTGGGCGCCCACGCAAGGGCGGCTGGTCGATCATGCGGTGTTGGGCTCGCCCGAGGGGCGCGCACTGCCGCACAGCGACATCCGCCGCGAGAGCATCCTCGGCGAGGCGCAGGACATTGCCGATGGCCGGATCGAGCGTGGCTACAATCCCGAGGCCAGCGCGCTGGCCCCGCTCTATCGCGAGGCGAGCGCGCGCTACTCGACGCTTGGCGGTGCGCTCGCGCTGCTCGTCGCGCTGGGCGGCGCGGCCTTCGCAATCGGCCGCATCGGATTCGATTTTCGCGCCCGCGCCGGGGTCGAGCGGTGGATCATGGTGCTGCTCGTCGCCGCCTCGACCGTCGCCATCCTGACCACGCTCGGCATCGTCCTGTCACTATTGTTCGAAAGCCTGCGCTTTTTCGAAATGGTCAATCCGGTCGAATTCCTGTTCGGCACGACCTGGTCTCCGCAGACCGCGATTCGCGCCGACCAGGCGGGCTCATCGGGCGCGTTCGGCTCGATCCCTTTGTTCTGGGGCACCGCCTTCATCGGCGCAATCATCGCCATGATCGTCGCCATCCCGCTCGGACTGATGAGCGCCATCTTCCTCACCCAATATGCCCAGCCCCGTGTCCGCTCGTGGCTGAAACCGATCCTCGAGATCCTCGCCGGGGTGCCGACCGTCGTCTACGGCTATTTCGCCGCGTTGACCGTCGCCCCGCTGGTGCGCGATTTCGGCGTGTTTATCGGCATCACCTCGGCCTCGTCCGAAAGCGCGCTCGCCGCCGGGCTCGTCATGGGAATCATGATCATCCCGTTCGTCAGTTCGATGGCCGACGACAGCTTGGCAGCGGTCCCCCAGGCGATGCGCGACGGCAGTCTCGCCCTGGGCGCGACCAAGTCCGAGACGATCAAGCGCGTCGTGCTTCCTGCGGCGCTCCCCGGGGTCGTCGGCGGCGTGCTGCTCGCGGTCAGCCGCGCGATCGGCGAGACGATGATCGTCGTCATGGCCGCCGGGCTCTCGGCGAGCATGACCGTCAATCCGTTCCACGCGGTGACCACGGTGACCGTCCAGATCGTCCAGCTGCTGACCGGCGACCAAGAATTCGACAGCGCCAAGACGCTTGCCGCCTTCGCCCTTGGGCTGCTGCTGTTCCTGATCACCCTCGTGCTCAACCTCATCGCGCTGCGCGTCGTGCGGCGCTATCGCGAAGCTTATGAGTAGTACCGCCCACTCGCGCTGGACCGACGGGTCGATGACGAAGCGCGTTGCCGCGCGCTACGCAGCCGAACGCCGCTTCCGCGCGCTCGGCTTCGCCGCGGTTGCGCTGTCGGTTGGTTTCCTCGCCTTCCTGCTAATCACGATGGCGTCGCGCGGGCTGGGCGGGTTCACCCATACCGAGGCGAGGCTCGTGCTCGACCTGCCGCGTTCCGACATCGTCATCGACCCCGCCGCATTAAAGAGCCCCGACGCCCCGACGATCGTCGCCCAGGCCGATCTCGACTCGGCGATCGCGAAATCCGCGACCGCGACCTACGGCGCCGACGCCACCGCGCTGTTCGGTGAAAGCGCCGCGCGCGCGCTCGGTCGCCAGCTGATCGACGACCCAACCCTGCTCACCCGCACGCAGACCGTGTGGCTCCCCGTGTCGGCCAAGGTCGACGTCGCGGCCAAGGGCAACGGCGACGATGCGCAGGAAAAACTCGTCACCGCGCTGCGGGCTAAGGACAGCCTGCGCACCCGCTTCAACTTCGATTTCCTCACCGCCTCTGACGCCACCGACCCATCGGTCGTCGGCGTGTGGGGCGCGCTTAAGGGCAGTTTCCTCACCATCCTCGTGACGATGGGACTCGCTTTCCCGGTCGGCGTGCTGGCGGCGCTCTATCTCGAGGAATTCGCGCCGCGAAACCGCTGGACCGACCTTGTTGAAGTGTCGATCAACAACCTCGCCGCGGTACCCTCGATCATCTTCGGGCTGCTTGGCCTCGCGGTGTTCCTAAACTTCATGAACCTGCCGCGCTCGGCACCGCTGGTCGGCGGGCTCACGCTCGCGCTGATGACCATGCCGGTGATCGTCATCGCTGGGCGCAACGCGATCAAGTCGGTCCCGCCGTCGATCCGCGATGCCGCATTGGGCGTCGGCGCGTCGAAGATGCAGGTCGTGTTCCACCATGTCCTCCCGCTCGCCGCGCCAGGCATCCTCACCGGCGCGATCATCGGCATGTCGCGCGCGCTGGGCGAGACCGCGCCGCTGCTGATGATCGGGATGCGCGCATTCATCGCCTCGCCCCCGGGCGGAATCACCGACCCCGCCACCGTGCTCCCGGTGCAGATTTTTCTGTGGTCCGACGAGGTTGACCGCTCGTTCGTCGAGAAGACCAGCGCCGCAATCATCGTCCTGCTCGTCTTCATGCTGCTGATGAACGGGCTTGCCATCTATCTCCGCAACCGCTTCGAACGTCGCTGGTAATCCTCATGACCAAAGAGAAGATCCCCTTGGGCTCGACCACCCCGATTCCCATGCCATCGACCGCGATCGCCGCCGAAGCCGCGGCCGACCAGCGTGCCATGCTCGGCACCGAGCTGGTGGCCCCCCCTGAGCCGGCGACCCCGATCAGGTCGGCGCGCGCGCAAGTTCCGACCCCTGTGCCGGGTGACATCGCCGAGCCCACGACCAACCGCCCGGCCAAGATGCACACCCAGAACGTCCACGTCTTCTATGGCGACAAGGAAGCCCTCAAGGGCGTCTCGATCGACATCGACGAGGACCGGGTGACCGCCTTCATCGGGCCGTCGGGCTGCGGCAAGTCGACCTTCCTGCGCTGCCTCAACCGGATGAACGACACCATCCCTGGCGCGCGCGTTACGGGCGACATCACCCTCGACGGCGAGGACATCAATGGCGATGCGATGGACGTCGTCCAGCTGCGCGCCCGCGTCGGCATGGTCTTCCAGAAGCCTAACCCTTTCCCCAAGTCGATCTTCGAGAATGTCGCCTACGGCCCGCGCATCCACGGCCTCGCCAGCGGTAAGACCGAGCTCGACGCGATCGTCGAAAAAAGCCTCAAGCGCGCCGGCCTATGGGACGAGGTCAAGGACCGTCTCCAGGAAAGCGGCACCGCGCTGTCGGGCGGCCAGCAGCAACGGCTGTGCATCGCCCGGGCCATCGCGGTCGACCCCGAGGTCATCCTGATGGACGAGCC
>JANMWM010000061.1:0-3285 GCA_031394005.1 Sphingomonas sp. | reverse complement strand
GACGCCGCCGTCGCCGCCGCCAAGGCCGCGTGGGACGATGGCCGCTGGCGCCACATGCTTCCTCGTCAACGCATGGCGATTTTCGCCCGCTTTGCCGACCTGGTGGAAGCGCACGCCCACGAATTCGCACTCCTCGAAAGCCTCGCGATGGGCAAGCCGGTGACCGACGCGCTGACCATCGACGTGCCCGAAACCGTCGTCACGATCCGCTACTTCGGCGAATGCATCGACAAGATCGCCGGCTCGGTCAGCAATTCGGCGCACGATGCGGTCCACATGGTGTCGCGCGAACCTCTCGGCGTGGTCGGCGCGATCTCGTCATGGAACTACCCCTTGCTCATGGCGACGTGGAAGGTCGCGCCGGCGCTCGCGGCGGGCAATTGCGTGGTGCTCAAGCCTGCCCAGCAGGCGCCGTTCAGCTGCCTCAAGCTCGCCCGGCTGTTCGTCGAAGCCGGAGGCCCCGAGGGCGTGTTCAATGTCGTCAACGGGTTCGGGCCCGACGCGGGAAAGGTACTCGCGCTCCATCCCGACGTAGCCAAGATCAGCTTCACCGGGTCGACCAGGGTCGGCAAACAGTTGCTGATCTACGCCGGCCAGTCGAACCTCAAGCGCATCAGCCTCGAAACCGGCGGCAAGAGCCCGCAGATCTTCATGCCCGACCTACCCGACCTCGACCGTGCCGTCGATGCAGCGGTCATGGGCATTTTCGACAATGCCGGTCAGGTTTGCAACGCCGGCTCGCGCCTGCTCGTCCACCGCGACATCCATGATGAATTTGTCGAAAAAATGTCCTGCCGAGCCGCCCAACTTTATGCGCCCGGCAACCCGCTCGATCCGGCGACTACGCTCGGGCCGATGGTCTCGCGCATTCAGCAGCAGGTCGTGCTCGGCTGGATCGAGAAGGGCAAAGCCGATGGCGCGACCCTTGCCTTTGGCGGGCATGACGTGCCGACAATGGCCGATGGAGCCTATGTGGTGCCGACCCTCTTCACCGACATTGCCCCGACGATGGACATTGCCCGCGAGGAAATCTTTGGACCGGTCGCCGCATTAACTTCGTTCCGCGACGAAGCCGAGGCGATCGGGATCGCCAACGACTCAATTTACGGCCACGCCGCCAGCGTCTGGACCAACGACGTCAGACGCGCCCACCGTATGGTCAAGGCGATCGAGGCCGGCGTCGTGTGGGTCAATTGCTTCGGCGATGGCGACATGACCCAGCCGTTTGGCGGCTTCAAGCAATCGGGCAATACGCGCGACAAGTCGATGGAATGTCTCGCCGGCTACATGCAGTCCAAGTCAGCCTGGTTTTCGTTAGGCTAAGCAGCAGCAGCGACGACGTGCGTCGTCATCCACTCGATGAACTTCCGGATGCGCAGGTTGTCCTTCATGTCCTTGCGGCAGATCAGCCCCCATTCGCCGGGACACACCGTCTTGTGTGCGACGGGCCGGACGAGCCTCCCCGAGGCGAGGTCGGCATCGACGAACGGTCCGTTGACGAGCGCAATCGCCTGGCCCGCGAGCGCCATTTCGAGCGCGACCGCGAGCGTGTCGACGACCAGATACGGTGACGCGGGGTCAAACGCGAGGCCGGCCGATTCGAACCAGCTGGTCCAGTTTCGCACTTCGGTATAAATTGCGACGAGAGGCTTGGCGAGCAGGTCCGCGGGCCTCGGGCTTGCGCCAAGCCGCGCGGCAACCTCCGGACTGCACACCGGGAACAGGCTATATTCGAACAGCGGCACCCAATGATATTTCGGGTTGGGCGGAACCTCGCAATAGACCAGGCCGACATCGGCATGGACATCGTCGAACTCCCATTCGACTGCGCAGGTGCTGAGCGTGACCTTAACCTCGGGGTGGTCGGCGATGAATTGCGGCACCCGCCGCGCCATCCAGCGAATCGAGGCGGTAACATAAGTCTGCACGCGCAGCGGCTTGTCGACCGCGTTGCGTCGCACCGCCTCGACCCCCTCGAGCAAGGATTCGAACGCAGCGCGGACATAGGGATACAGCATCCGCCCCTCCTGGGTGGACACGATATGTCGGCCATTCTGCTCGAACAGCTCGACCCCGAGCGCCTGCTCGATCAGCCGGACCTGGTGACTGACTGCGGGATGAGTCAAGCACAGCTCGTCAGCGGCGTTGCGGATGCTCTGATGCCTCGTCGCGGCCTCGAAGCCGCGCAGTGCTTTCAACGGCGGCAGTGCGCCTAGATCGATCGTGTTAGCCAACGCGCCTGTCCTCCCGACAACGAGTCGTGCACAACGCTATCAGCCCCGAAAGCATCGGTAAAATAAATTGACTGACTGTGAGAAGCCGTATTAGCTTGCGCGTGCGTCCTCGATCACCATCGCCGCACCCTTTTCAGCCACCATCACCGTCGGCGCATTGGTATTGCCCGAGGTGATCGTCGGGAAGATCGAGGCGTCGATCACGCGCAGACCGTCGATCCCGTGCACACGAAGTCGGGCATCGACCACTGACATGAGCGCATCGGAGCCCATCGCGCAGCTGCTGGTCGGGTGATAGACCGTGTCCGCACGCGACCGAAAATCAGCCATCAGCGCATCGTCGTCATCACCGACCGCGCCACCGGGCACGATTTCTTCGGTGATGATATCCGCCAGCGGCGCCGTCCGTGCCAGCGTGCGCAGCAGTCGGCACCCGACGAGAGCCTCGGCGACGTCTTGCTCGGTCGACAGGTAGTTCGGCTGGATGGCGGGCGACGCAAAAGAACTGGCCGAAGCGATTCTAATATGACCCCGGCTCGTCGGCCGACACGCGTTGAACGACATCAGGAAGGCGGAAAAGGGATCCGGATTGAGTAGCTTGCGCGCCGACAGTGGCGTTTGGGTATAGCTTACCGGACTGAAGTAGAGCTGGATATTGACTTGGGGCTCGTCGCGCTGGCCACGGACGAATCCGCCCCCTTGGTTGACGCTCATCGACAGCGGCCCACCGCGATCGCGCGCATAGCGCAGTCCTGCCCTGAACTTGCCCAGCAAGGGTCTCAACTCGTCGTTGAGCGTCGCCAATCGCGACTTGTAAAAATAGGATACCGCGAGATGGTCCTGCAAATTCTCGCCGACGGCGGGCAGGCTTTCGACCATTTCGATCCCGAGCGGCGTTAGCAGCGCTGGGTCGCCAACCCCCGACAGCTGGAGCAACTGCGGCGAATTGATTGCCCCTCCTGCGAGGATGACTTCGCGGTTCGCGCGAACCTCGCTCTCCTGGCCGCCACACCGATAGCGGATGCCGACCGCCCGCTGCCCATCGAACAGA
>JANMWM010000047.1:0-8203 GCA_031394005.1 Sphingomonas sp. | reverse complement strand
GCCGCGCGCTGCTGAGCGACCTCAAGGACCAGATGAGCGACGACGAATTCGCCGCCTCGCTCGGCAGCGCGATCGGCGATATCTACGAGGCCTCGACGGTCAAGACATAAATTTTCCTTCGCCGCCTGCGAGGAACACGAGGCTAGGAGCGGTCCCTTGCCTCGGCTAAGGCCCCGCGCATGTTCATCGAAGACGAAGCCGACCTCACCGCTTTTGCCGCGCCGCCGCGTCGCCAGCCGTGCGAATTATACCTGATCTCGCCGCAGGAGGTTGGCGGGGCATTCCCGGAGCGGCTCCGGGCGGCGTTCGGGGGCGGGCGGGTCGCGGCGTTCCAGTTGCGCGTAAAGGACGTGGGCGAGCATGAGTTGGCGCGGTTGGCCGATCCGCTGCAGCGCATTTGCGACGATCATGACGTCGCGTTTATCGTCAATGACAGCGTGGCGCTGGCCAAGCGGCTCGGTGCCGACGGGGTGCATCTTGGCCAATCGGACGGGGACCTGCGCGAGGCGCGCGCGATCCTCGGCCCCTCCGTTCAGATCGGCCGCACCTGCCACGACAGCCGCCACCTCGCGATGCAGGCGGGCGAGGACGGCGCGGATTATGTCGCGTTCGGCGCCTTTTACGAGACGACCACTAAGCCGAGCGGCTACCGCCCCCTACCGCAGATATTGTCGTGGTGGTCGGCGCTGTTCGAAGTGCCGTGTGTGGCGATCGGCGGGATCACGCCCGCGAATGTCGCGCCATTAGTTGCGGCAGGGGCCGATTTTGCCGCAGTTTGCCAGGGCGTGTTCGGGGTGGACGATCCGGGGAAGGCAGTGGCCGCGTTTGCGGACATGCTCCAGGGCTAGTTTCGACCGCATTTGCGCGGCTCGATTGCGCTTTCGCCGCGATGGGCGCACGTTCGTTCGTCACCGTCTGGCGTTACTCGGCGGCGGCCTGTCCTTATTTAGGGGAGAAGGCCATGAACAAGCATATCGTTGGATTTGTCGCAGCCATGGTGCTGCTGGCACCGGCCGGTGCGTTCGCAAAGGATCAAGTGCTGTCGGCCGACTGGAGCGGCACGTGGAAGCTCAATGTCGCCAAGTCGAAGCTCGGCGTGCATCCCGGGAAATGGTCCGACACGCGGACCTACTCGGTCGAGGGTCACAAGATTACGCTTGATTCCAAGGGTACGACGACGGCGGGCAGGCCGACGCACATGAGCTATGCTGGCACTGTCGACGGGAAAGTCTATCCGGTGATGGGCAACCCGATTGGCGACCACATCGCCATGACGCTGGTTACGCCCCGCGAGATCAAGGCGAAGGTGATGCTCCACGGCAAGCAGTCGGCCTCGGCGGTGACCGACGTGTCGGCCGATGGCAAGCGGCTCACGTTGCACCGTCACTCGACGCTCGGCAGCGCTCCGCGCGACGTGACGATGGCGTTCGACAAGATGTGAAGGCTTCGCGCGGCGCGAGCGAACGGGTGACCGCTCATCCGTCCTCGCGCCGCGCGGTTCACGATGAGACTGATCGCCAGTCCGATCACCGTCAGGCGGCGATGACCCGGCGCAGTGCATCGAGGCACGCGCGGCAGGGTCGGTCGCTGGTCAGCGCGATGGAGATATCGCACACGGTGCGATGGAGATATCGCACACGGTGATGATGCGTGTTTCAAGCCCGATCTGGGCGCCTAAGAGGCCGGGTGGATAGCCCGCGCCGTCGAGCGCGCCGTTGAGCAGGATGGCGTAACGGAGGTCGCCGACGGTGGCCACATCGAGCCCGAGCTCACGCCCGATGGCCATCCCGATCAGCAGCTGCGGACGCAACGGTCGGCGTGCTGACCCTTGGTTGAACGAGCAGACCAGCTCGGCGCGGCTGACGAGGAGGCGGCATTCGGCCGGTTTGATCGGACCATGATACACGGGGTCTCAAGCGCCTGGCGTTAGAGCCGGCCTGGTAAAGGGTCGGTAAAAAGCTCAGACGTCCTCGGCCCTTGCGCAGCTGGCGAGTTCGAGGAGCAGGGTGCCGGTAGCGATAAAGCTGATCGCCAGTACCCAGGCGAAGCTGGTGACGAGATCCTCGGTGGCGCCGAACAGTGCCACGACGAGGGTCGAGATCGAAAAGCCGATCGCGAGCGCCGCCGCGAGAATGAAGTCGGTCGCGGCCGAGAGCGCGGTCCAGCGCCGCGCCGACCCGCGCTCGAGCATTGCCGACGCCGCGAGGATCAGGGAGCGCACGAACAGCCAGCCCATGATGATCGTCAACGTCGAGAGGAAATGAGTCGCGGGGTCGGTCGCGAAGAGGAGACCGGCGGCAATGGTGATTGTCCCGGCGAGCATCGCGAGGAGGCGCGTCTGGTGTCGGACGGTGGCGGCGGCGAGCTCGATGAGGCCGGCGACGACTAGCATCGCGCCGATGACGAGCGCTTCGTTGCCGGGATCGACGAGGGGAAGGGCGATCGCTCCGGCGCTGAGCGTGATGATCAGCCAGCCCGATGCGGCGAGCCGCCCGGCGCGCCCGTTGCCATCATTCGTGCCGGTGTCAGCGTTCATGTGACAAGGAGTAGCAGCTTGGCGACGGCGCGGCGAGGCGCGGTTTCGTTGCGGGTGGGAAAGAAATCGACGATGCATCGTTTGCGTCATGAAATCAGTCTTCGAACAGGAGAAGTTGCGTGAATCCCAAGGCGATATTGAAGGCTGGAATGGCGAGTGGCGCGGCGCTTGCGCTGGTGGCCGTGGCGCATGCCTCGACCACGCCGCCGAAACCGGGCCAGCCGTCCGCGCTGAAGCCCGCGGGCGAAGGCTGGGTGCCGCCGGGAACTCCGGGATCGCCGATCGATGGCGGGATTTTCCATGCGCAGGTGCTGCTCGACGTCGCCGGCTTCCCGTCGGGGGTGATCGACGGGAAGAGGGGGATGGTGTTCGCGAAATCGATCAGCGGCTTCCAGCAGGCACATAATTTGCCCAAGACGGGGCAAATCGACGATCCTACGCGAACCGCTCTTCTGGCGCTGAACCGCGAGTCGCTGGTATCGGTGACGCTGACCTCCGCTCAGGTAGAGGGGCCGTTCGTCAATCCCATTCCCAAGAAGGCCGAGGACCAGGCCAAGCTGCCGTTCATGGGCTATCGGAACATGCTCGAAGAGGTCGCTGAGGAGTTTCACACGACGCCCGACACGATCGTCGCCCTGAACGGGCCAGACGCAAAGATCGGGGCGGGCCAGACGCTCAAGCTGCCCAATGTCATTCCGGCTAACAGCAATTACGACGGCGCGAAGGACGACATCAGGCCGTGGTTCGCGAAGCTCAACGTCGACGCGGCGCCTGTGCAGGGCGACTATGTTGTCGTGAGCAAGCATGAAGGCGTGTTGAGGGTAATGAAGGGAACTCCTCCTTCTGGTCCGCTGAGCAAGAGCGACAGCAAGGGTAATTCGCCACCTAAGGATTTGGGGCAAGGTACGGTGGTTGCCCAGTTTCCGGTGACGATGGGCTCGACCCATGATCCGCTGCCGTACGGACAGTGGAAAGTGACGACCTACGCTTTCCTGCCGCCGTTCCATTACCAGCCCGACCTATTCTGGGACGCCAAGGATCCGGGCGGGGCGGATTTGCGGCTGAAGCCGGGTCCGAACGGACCGGTTGGCGTGGCATGGCTCGACCTGACCAAGGAACATTATGGTCTGCACGGAACGGGTAGCCCCGAGACGATTGGGCGGGCAGAGAGCCACGGCTGTATCCGGCTGACCAACTGGGACGTGCTGCGGCTGTCGCGAATGCTCAAACCGGGCTTCAAGGCAGTGTTTACCAGCTGATGGTCAAAACCTTCGCCACGGTGTTGCTGACCGCGATCCTGACCAGCGCCTTCTGGATTTTTGCGATCGGGATCAGTCGTAGTCCGCAAGCGACGAACGCGCGGGTCAATGGCAAGAGTGACGAGGGAACCGTCAAGGTCGGCGGCGCAGCTGCGCTGGCGGTAGCCGATAACGTTGAGGTCGGCCCGACCGGACTGGCGATTCCGGTCGCGCAGGTGAAGGCGTCGCAACTTCAGGATACCTTCACTGCCGCGCGGGCAGGCGGCGCTAGGCGGCATGATGCGATCGACATTATGGCGCCCGAGGGAACGCCGGTGTTCGCCGCCGCGCGAGGGACGGTCGAGAAGATTTTCGAGAGCGTCGGCAAGGGCGGGCTGACCGCCTATGAGCGGTCCGAGGACGGCCGATGGATCTATTATTACGCCCACCTCGCCGCCTATGCGCCGGGGCTCGCCGAGGGACAGGCGCTCCAGCGAGGGAGTCCGATCGGGTTCGTCGGGCATAGCGGCGACGCCAGCCCCGACGGCCCGCACCTCCACTTCGCGATCAACCAGATGGCCGCAGGGGAGAAATGGTACGGGGGCACGCCGATCAATCCCTATCCGCTCCTTGCCGGAAAAACGGGAAGCCGTTAGAGGCCACTGATGTGGCTTTTGCCAGCAGCGGTAAAACCGGGCTCTTTTCACTTTTTGGCATATAGGCGTCTCCCATGAAGATCAGCGGCGTGGACATTCGTCCCGGCAACATCATTGAATATGAAACCGGCATCTGGCGGGCGGTCAAAATCCAGCACACCCAGCCGGGCAAGGGCGGAGCCTATATGCAGGTCGAACTGAAAAATCTCATCGACGGGCGCAAGAACAATGTCCGCTTCCGTTCGGCCGAAACGGTCGAGCGCGTCCGGCTCGATACCAAGGACTTCCTGTTCCTCTATGCCGAGGGCGACTCGCTGACCTTCATGGACGAGGTCAATTACGAGCAGATCAGCCTGCCGCGCGACTTGCTCGGCGACGCCGCGGCGTTCCTGCAGGACGGGATGAAGGTGACGCTCGAACTTTATGACGAGCGCCCGATCTCGGTCCAGCAACCCGACACGAACGAGGCGATGATCGTCGAGGCCGACGCGGTGGTGAAGGGCCAAACCGCGTCGTCGAGCTTCAAGCCGGCGATCCTCGACAATGGCGTGCGCGTGATGGTCCCGCCGCACATCGGCGCGGGGACGAAGATCGTCGTCGACGTGTACGAGCAGACCTACGTCCGCAGGGCCGACTGAAGGCCAAGAAATCATGGTAAGCCATTCGGGCCTGATCACTGTCATGCAGCGCGCGGCGCGCAAGGCGGCACCGCGGCTTCGGCGCGACTTCGGCGAAGTCGAGCAGCTCCAGGTCAGCCAGAAGGGACCGGGCGACTTCGTCTCGATCGCCGACAAGCGGTCCGAGCAGACGATTGTCGAAGAATTGCGCAATGCGCGCCCAGACTGGGGAATGCTGCTCGAGGAAGGCGGGGTGGTCGAAGGCGACCCCAACAAGCCGCGGTGGATCGTCGATCCATTGGATGGGACGACCAACTTCCTCCACGGGGTGCCGCATTTCTCGATTTCGATCGCGGTCGAGGAAAAGCGGCCCGACGGGACCCCCGAGATTACGCAGGGCCTGGTCTATCAGCCGGTCACCGACGAAAGCTTTTGGGCCGAGAAGGGCAGGGGTGCCTGGCTTCAGGACCGTCGCCTCCGCGTCTCATCACGGCGCAACCTCGACGAAGCGATGATCGGCACGGGCATACCTCACTTCGGGCGCAGCAATATTGCGCAATGGTCGCGGATTTTCGGCGCGATCGCCCCGGAGGTCGCAGGGATCCGCCGCTTCGGCTCGGCCGCGCTCGACTTTGCGTGGGTCGCGGCGGGGCGAATGGACGGTTTCTGGGAAGACGACCTCAATACCTGGGACTCGGCCGCCGGCGTGCTGCTGGTCAAGGAAGCGGGCGGCTATGTCAGCGATTATCGCGGGCAGAACCGGATGTTTGAGCGCCGCGAATATCTCGCCGCGAATAGCGATCTGCACAACAAGCTCCACAAGCTGCTTGCGGGCGCGTTGCGGTAGCGGTTGCGACCATTTCGCGGCTGTCCTAGAGCGCCACCAAGATTCGTCCCCGGAGTAGCCAGCTTGGCCAGCGTTGCGTTTGGATATCTGCCGATCCTCCTGTTCCTGGGGATTGCGCTTGCCCTGTCGGGGACGTTCGTCTTCCTGCCGATGCTGGTCAGCCGGCTGGCTGGGACCAACAAGCCGAGCGCGGCCAAGCTAGCCGAATATGAATGCGGTTTTCCCGCGTTCGAGGACAGCCGGGCGCAGTTCGACGTGCGTTTCTACCTCGTCGCGATCCTGTTCATCATATTCGACCTCGAGGCGGCGTTCCTGTTTCCGTGGGCGGTCAGCCTGAAGTTCACCGGCTGGACTGGGTGGATCGCGATGATGGGGTTCCTCGCCGAACTCGCGCTGGGCCTCGCCTATGCGTGGAAGAAGGGTGCGCTCGAATGGGAATGATGCTGACCCCCGCCGAAAACCGCAACCCGACCGAGGAGCAGCTTGCGCGCAACGCGGGGCTGATCGCTGGCAGTGATGAGGAGGTGCGCTTCCTCCAGATGCGCGCCGACCTCGACCAGAAGGGGTTCATCACCGCCAGTCTCGACGATCTGACGACCTGGGCGCGGACCGGGTCGCTGTGGTGGATGACGTTCGGGTTGGCGTGTTTCGCGGTCGAGATGATCCATGTGAACATGCCGCGCTATGACCTTGAAAGATTTGGTGTTTCCCCGCGTGCAAGCCCGCGCCAGTCGGACGTGATGATCGTCGCAGGAACGCTGTGTAACAAGATGGCCCCGGCGCTGCGCACCGTCTATGACCAGATGCCCGAGCCGAAATATGTCATCTCGATGGGCAGCTGCGCCAACGGCGGCGGCTATTATCACTACAGTTACTCGGTGGTGCGCGGGTGCGACCGGATCGTTCCGGTGGACATTTATGTCCCCGGCTGCCCGCCGACGGCCGAGGCCTTGCTCTACGGAATCATGCAGTTGCAGCGGAAAATCCGCCGCGAAGGGACAATCGAGCGCTAACCATGGCGAGCCACGCACCCCGTTATGCCGACGCCCCGACCGTTTGGGGCGCGCTGCCGATCACTCCGCGCAAGGGGATCGAGACGGCGTTCGATGTCGCGCGCGATGATCTCGTCGCGGTGCTGACCAGCTTGCGCGACGAGCACGACTATCAGCAGCTGATGGAGATCGCCGGGGTCGACTTTCCCAAGCGGGCTGAGCGATTCGAAGTGGTCTACTGCCTCCTTTCGCTGACGAGGAACCACCGCTTGCGTTTGCATGTCACAACCGACGAGACGACGCCGGTGCCGAGCGTGACCTCGCTGTGGCCAGTCGCCGGGTGGCTCGAGCGCGAAGTGTTCGACATGTATGGCGTGACCTTCGCGGGCAATATGGACCTGCGGCGGATCCTCACCGACTATGGCTTCGAGGGGCACCCGCAGCGCAAGGATTTCCCGCTGACGGGCTATGTCGAGCTGCGCTATTCGGAGGCCGAGAAGCGCGTCGTCTACGAGCCGGTCAAGCTCCCGCAGGATTTCCGGACGTTTGACTTCCTGATGCCGTGGGAAGGGCCCGAGTATCGCTTGCCTGGCGATGAGAAGGCCGAGCCGCATTCTCCTGGCGGCGCGACGCCTGCGCCGGCGAGCGGAGCACCGCCCGTGGTTAACGCAACCTCGCCGCCGGGCGGGCCCAAGGTGACCGAGAAGCCTTCGGACACGGGGGCTGGCGCCGGGGCGAATGCTGAGTCGGTGAAGAAGAGCGACTCCGCCCCGACGGAGCCAAAAAGGTGACCCAGACGCTCGAAATCACCGCGCTGCCTCAGGCGGGCGACAAGCACACGCCCGGCGACGAGGTCGTCCAGAACTACACCATCAACTTCGGCCCGCAGCATCCCGCCGCGCACGGCGTCTTGCGCCTGATCATGGAATTGGACGGCGAGATCGTCGAGCGGGTCGATCCGCACATCGGGCTGCTCCACCGCGGCACCGAAAAGCTGATCGAATACAAGACCTACGCGCAGGCGCTGCCTTACTTCGACCGGCTCGATTACTGCTCGCCGATGTGTATGGAGCATACATTTGTCCTCGCCATCGAGAAGCTGATGGGGCTCGAGGTGCCGCTGCGCGCGCAATATATCCGCGTCATGATGGCCGAACTGACGCGCATCATGAACCATATGCTGAACCTTGGCAGCCACGTCATGGATGTCGGCGCGATGACCCCGAACCTGTGGTTGTTCGAGGTCCGCGAGGATCTGATGCAATTCTATGAGGCGGTGTCGGGCGCGCGGATGCACGCCAATTATTTCCGCGCCGG
>JANMWM010000043.1:0-3740 GCA_031394005.1 Sphingomonas sp. | reverse complement strand
CTCGTGTCGCTCGCTGACACAATCTGACACAACGGACGGGGGGTATGGCGACGATTACGAAACGGGGAAGCGGCTGGTTCACTCAGGTACGGCGGAAAAGCTACCACGACCAGCACAAGACCTTTCGCCTCATGGCCGACGCACACGTCTGGAATAGGAAACAAGAAGGCGTCATTGATGCCAGTCCGCCGTCAATGCTTGGAGCCGTAAGCCTCAAAGTTACAACACTCCGCACTATCCTTGATCGCTACATAGCCGAGGTCAACCGGTAACCCACCGTCGGTTCGTTGATAATCAGAACCGGTTTAGCAGGATCGGCTTCAAGTTTCTGCCGGAGCGCACGTATCGCGACCCGCAGATACTCCACCTGTTCGGCCTGTGCTGGCCCCCAAACGGCTCGCAACAGATGCGCATGGGTCAGAACACGCCCAGCGTGCTTTGCAAGTTCGACTAGCAAGGCATATTCCTTCGGGGCGAGATGAACATTCTTGCCGTCTTTGCGCACTTGCCGGCTGCGGAGATCGATTATCAAAGGCCCGATCTCATAGGGCAGTTGATTCGAACCTGGACTGAGCTCGACCAGATTGTCGATGTAGCGGTCGAGCATGGCCGCTTCGGCCGCCACGCTGGCGATCAAGGCCTTGTCTCCTAATCCGGCCCGCCGCATCGCCCGCGCTGCAGCGCCGATCGCGTTGAGCCGAGGTTTGACGTCTGCTCCGACCGAGGCAAGCAGCGCGGAGCGCAGTCCATCGCGTTCGCGGATCGCAGCGACTTCGCGTGCCATGCGTTCAAGTCGCGCGCGTTCTAGCGCGAGCGCCGCCTGATCGAGTAGATTGTCCAGCAGGGCGAGTTGATCCACCTCAACTGGCGGAACGCCGTCGTCTCGTGCCACTCCGACCGCTGCTATCACCGTCCGGTCCGAAGCGATGGCACGGAACTGCCAGTCGGCCATTTGCTGCCTCTGGATGCCCCGTCCGGTCGGCTCGCCAGTGGCGAGCGTCATAGCCGCGGCCGCCATATCGCTTGGCGCTAGATGTGTTTCGGAAGGAAGGATCGCCATGACCTGCGGCATCTCTCCACCGGTCACCAGCACCGCATGACAATGAAATAGTTGAGCAATCTCGCTAACCGCAACGGCGGCGATCTCCTCCTCGCTCGCGCAGGAAAGGAGCCGCCGCGCGAAACCGGCAATCGTCGCATTGCGGGCAGCATGCGCGGCGGCGATGCGCACCTGGTGGCGTAGCTGTGCGGCTAGCTGGCTCGTCACTACCGCGACCACAAACAGGATCAAAACGGTAACCACGTCCGTCGGGCTGTCGATCAGCAAAGTGCGATAGGGCGCAGTGAAATAGTAATTATAGGCGAGCGCCGAGGCGACGGCGGCAGCGAGCGCGGGCCAGAGCCCGGCATTGACTGCTGTGATCAGCACTGCTGGGATATAAAGTAGGACGACCGGTTCGTTTCCCCAGCGCTGCGCGATCAGCAGCCCGACGGTGGTCGAGGCAGCAACCGCAAGCAGCGCACCAACATAGCCTCTAACTGAGGCGGCAAACGAGGTCCGCGCATTGTCCAAAACCATCTGTTCGCGTCTCATGACGTTAAAATACGCCTCGCCCTGTGGTTCGTCGAGGGGGCCGTAAGTCTTTATGCGGTTTCACATGGAAACTTTATGCCGATCGCGCCCACCTTCCTCGCATGCAAACAGCCATCATCACCAATCCGGACGCAGTTTCCACTACGCCCTCGACCGGCTCGCAAGTGCGCCGTTCGACGCTTACACTTGGCGCGCTCGGCGTCGTATTCGGGGACATCGGCACCAGCCCACTCTATGCGCTTCAGGCCACGCTCGACCCACGCTATCATCTGCGCGTCAACGTCACCGATCTTTACGGCGTGGTCAGCCTCATCTTCTGGTCATTCGTTTTCGTCGTAACGATCAAGTATGTCTTCATCGTTATGCGCTGCGACAATCGCGGCGAGGGCGGCAGCATGGCGCTCTATGCGCTCATCAACCGGAAGTTGGGTGAGGCGGCTCCGAAGCATTGGCTGTTGGTCGCTGCGCTGTTTGCAACCTCCTTGTTTTTCGCGGACGCGATGCTGACCCCTGCGATCTCCGTTATCTCGGCAGTTGAAGGTCTGTCTGTCGTCAGTGTGGCGTTCCAGCCCTATATCGTATGGATTGCGCTCGCGCTGTTGATCGGCCTCTTCACTATTCAACGCCATGGGACCGACCGCGTCGGTAAATTGTTCGGTCCAGTGATGCTGATCTACTTCGTGGTCATCGCGGCTATGGGAATCAGTCATATTGTGGACTACCCACAAGTGCTGAAATCCTTAAGCCCGATCTACATTTGGAGCTTTTTTACAGCGCACCCGGTCTATTCGTTCCTGTCACTGGGCGCTGTGATCTATGCGGTCACGGGCGCGGAAGCGCTCTACGCTGACATGGGCCATTTTGGGCGGAAGCCGATCACGATTGCCTGGCTTGGCATCTGCGTGCCCGCACTGATGCTGAATTATATGGGGCAGGCGGCGATGCTGATCCGCCATCCGGAATTCGTCGACAATCCGTTTTTCCACATGGTGCCGCCTACGTTGACGATCCCACTTCTGGTCATCGCCACGCTTGCGACGATCATCGCCAGTCAGGCGGTGATTTCAGGCGCATTTTCTGTGACGCAGCAGGCCATCCAACTCGGTTTTATGCCGCGCATGCAGATCACGCACACCTCGTCGCACGCCAAGGGACAGATTTACGTGCCCGCGATCAACTGGGCGCTTGCGGCGATGGTGGCGCTGCTGGTCGTTTCATTCCAGCATTCGGCGGCGATGCTACCAGCATATGGACTGGCCGTCGTTGGAACCATGCTGATCACTACCCTGATGCAATATGTTGTTGTGTTCCGCATCTGGCACGCGCCGCTGTGGCGCGGTGTAACCGGCTTCCTGGTGTTCGTTACGGTAGATCTTATATTCCTGGCCTCAGGCCTTACCAAGTTATTCGAGGGTGCGTGGTTCCCGATCTTGGTTGGCTTCGCCATCTTCACGTTGCTTGCGACATGGGCTTCGGGCAGACGGATTGTGCGTGAGCGGCTCGAAGAAGGAGCCATATCGCTTCCCGACTTCATTGCGTCAGTCGGCAAGTCAGTGCACCGAGTGCGCGGCACTGCAGTCTTCCTGTCCGCATCAACGAGTGCGATTCCGACCGCGCTGCTGCACAATTTGAAGCATAATCAAGTTTTGCACGAGCGAGTCATATTGTTGACCGTGGAAGTGGAGGATGTTCCGCATGTCGAAGAGGCGGAGCGCGCGATCGTCCACAAGGAGGGTCGCGATTTCTACCGCGTTGTTCTCCGCTACGGCTTTATGGAGAAAGTTGATATTCCGCAGGCGTTGACCGCGATATCGGAGTGCGGCGCACCGTTTGACATGATGCAGACCAGCTTCTTTCTGGGACGCCAGAAGCTGATTGTCTCTGGAAAGGTTGCCGGGATGGCGTTGTGGCGTGAGCACCTATTTTCTTGGATGAGCAAGAGTTCCGAAAGCGCCATGGAATTCTTTCAGCTCCCTACTAACCGCGTGGTCGAGTTGGGGAGCCAGTTGCAGATTTGACGATCCGCGTTGGATTCGCAAGATTGTTGAGCCGTCATATAAGACGCGACATCTGCCTGGGCGCGTTGCCATGGCGATAATCGCGCCAGCGGAAAGGCCACGCTGCTATCGTCGGCGCTGACCAGGCG
>JANMWM010000041.1:0-24448 GCA_031394005.1 Sphingomonas sp. | reverse complement strand
ATCCCGACGATCGCGCGGATGGCGACCAGCGCGGCGTATTGGCCGACCGTCCCGACCAGCGCGCCGAGCACGCCCTGTTCGGCGCAGGTGTCGCAGTCGTCCGCGTCGAACGCGTCGCCGACGAAGCAGCGGTAGCAAGGCTTGCCGCGAAACAGGCCGACCTGCCCCTGGAACTCGGCGGCGGCGGCGGAGACGAGGGGGATGCCGAGGCGCACCGCCGTGTCGCTGACAATCAGGCGGGTGGCGAAGTTGTCGGTTCCGTCGAGGATCAGGTCGTGGTTGGCAAGCAGTTCAGTGGCGTTAGTCGCGTCGACCTTGCAGGCGATTGGAACGACCTCGACGAACTGGTTTAGCGCGTTGACGAATTGCGCGACGAGTAAGGCCTTTCCTTGGCCGATCTGATCGCTCCGATAGAGGGGCTGACGCTGGAGGTTGGACAAGTCGACCGTATCGCCGTCGATGATCGACAACCGGCCGACGCCGGCACCGGCCAGCGCCGGGATCACCGCCGACCCGATCCCGCCCGCGCCAACGACAGCAATCCGCGCCGCCTTCATTCGCTGCTGCCCCGCGCCGCCGACCTGGCGGAGGACGATATGGCGGGCGTAGCGGTCTAGTTCCTCGTCGGTCATTGCCGAATTCGTCATCGCCCGGTGGAGCCGAAGCCTCCCACGCCGCGATCGGTCATGTCGAGCTCCTCGACTTCGTCGAACCCCGCCTTGGTCACCGCCGCCGGGACGAGTTGCGCGATCCGATCGCCGCGGCGGACGGGGAATGGGTCGGGGCCGTGGTTGATCATCAGGATCTTGAGTTCGCCGCGATAGTCGCTGTCGATCGTGCCGGGGGTGTTGGGGACGGTCACGCCATGCTTGAAGGCGAGGCCAGAGCGGGGGCGGACCTGAATCTCGTAACCGTCGGGAATGGCGACCCTGAATCCGGTCGCGACGGCGTGGCGTTCTCCGGGCGCGAGATCGAAGTCCTCGGCGGCGACGACGTCCATCCCGGCGGCTCCAGGGGACGCATAGGCGGGGAGGGGGAGGCCTTCGCCATGGGGGAGGCGGGCGATCTGGAGGCGGATCATGACAGTTCCTGGATGATGCGGGCGATGAGGCGGGCGGCGACGGTTTCCTTGGTCGTGGCTTCCCATCGCTCGTCGCCGGCGGCGGTGATGAGGTGGACCTGGTTGTGGCTGCCGCCCATCACATCGCCCGAGACATCGTTGGCGACGATCCAGTCGGCACCCTTGCGCGCGCGCTTTCCGATCGCGTTAGCGACCACGTCATTCGTCTCGGCGGCGAAGCCGATGAGCAGGCGCGGTCGTTCGGGGGAGGCAGCCAAAGTCGCGAGGATGTCGGGGTTGGCGGTAAAGGCAAGCACGGGCGGGCCGTCGGCCTTCTTCAGCTTGATCGGTGAGGCGGCGACTTTCCAGTCGGCGACCGCCGCCACCAGAATGGCGACATCAATCGGAAGTGCGGCCTCAACCGCCGCGGCCATCTGCTCGGCGGTCTCGACATCGATGCGGGCGACGCCGCCGGGCGTTGGCAGCGCGACTGGCCCGGCGATCAGCGTCACGCGCGCGCCGGCCTCGGCGGCGGCGGCGGCGATGGCAAAACCCTGCTTGCCTGACGAGCGGTTGGCGATAACGCGGACGGGGTCGATCGATTCGTGGGTCGGGCCGGCGGTGACGAGGATGTGCTTTCCCTGCAATGTCCCGTTCGTTCCGAGCATCGTCGAGGGGTCAGCGATAGGTGTCTCGACTTCGATCGACAGGAGCGGATATTTGGTAGCGATGAAGCGGGCGATATCCGCTGGTTCCGGCAGACGGCCCGGACCAAACTCCCCGCACGCCATCGCGCCGTCGTCGGGGTCGATCACCATGATGCCGTCGGCCTTCAGCCGCGCGATGTTGCGCTGTGTCGCGGGATGGAGCCACATACGGACATTCATGGCCGGGGCGACGATCACCGGCTTGTCGGTGGCTAAGAGTAGGGTCGTCGCAAGATCGTCCGCTACTCCCGCCGCCATCTTCGCCAGCAAATCGGCGGTGGCGGGACAGACAAGGACGGCATCGGCGGCGCGGCTGAGCTGGATATGGCCCATCTCGCTCTCGTCCTTCAGATCCCAAAGCGAGGTGTAGACCGGGCTTTCGGCCAGCGCCGCGAGGGTCATCGGGGTGACGAAATGCGCCCCGCCTGCGGTCAGCACGGGAGTAACCTGGTGCCCGGCCTTGCGGAACAGGCGAATGAGCTCGCTTGCCTTGTAGGCGGCGATTCCACCGCCGACGATGAGCAGGATGCGGGCCATCGACCTAGTGTAGCAGCAACATCGCCGCCGCGCCTACGACCGCGGCGACCGCGCCGACCAGCGCATAGCCGACGAACGAGGCGGACTTGATTGTCGCGTCGACGGCAAGCGGCGGGGGTGGAGGGGCGGCACCCCTAGGCGGGAAGGCCTCGTCGAGACGCTTGATCAGATCGGGGATGAGCTTGGCGGTGCGAACGAAGTTGACGATGCCGTCCGCGACCTTAGCTTCCGGGCCGAGCTCGCCCCGCAGCCATTCGCGCAGGAACGGCTCGGCGGCTTCCCACATGTTGATGTCGGGGTCGAGCGCAGTGGCGACGCCTTCCTCCATGACCATCGTTTTTTGCAGTAGCAAAAGGTGCGGCTGGGTCTGCATGTCGAAATCGCGGGTGATCGAGAACAGGCTTTCGAGCATTCGGCCGACCGAGATCGACTTGACGGGGAGGCCGCGGATGGGTTCGCCGACGGCACGCAGCGCGGTGGCAAATTCGGCGACATTGTGGTGCGAGGGAACATATTGCGCCTCGAAATGGATTTCGGCGACGCGCTGATAATTGCCGGTGATTAGGCCGTACAATATCTCGGCGAGCCACATGCGCGCGCGGCGATCGATGCGGCCCATGATGCCGAAGTCGATCGCGGCGAGGCGGCCGTCGGGGAGGGCGAAGAGATTGCCCTGGTGGAGATCGGCGTGGAAGAAGCCGTCGACCACCGCCTGGCGGAGGAAGGCGCGGATGAGCGTGGCGGCGAGCGCGGGCAGGTCGTAGCCGGCGGCGATCAAGTCTTCGCGACGCGTCAACTTGATGCCGTCGATCCATTCGAGCGTCATCACGCGGCGGGCCGAGCGGCTCCAGTCGATTTCGGGGACGTAGAAGCCGGGCTCGGCGACCATCGTCTCGCGCAGTTCGGATGCACTGGCGGCCTCGCGCTGGAGGTCTAATTCGCGCCGCGTCCATTGCTTGAAATGGGCGACGACGAGGCGCGGGCGTAGGCGCTCGGCCTCGCCGCCGAGGAGTTCGACGTGGGCGGCAGCCCATTCGTAGGTTTCCAGTGCTCGGGCGAATTCTTCCTCGATTCCGGGGCGGAGGACTTTCACCGCGACGGTGCGGCCTTCGGTGGTGACCGCTTTGTGGACCTGGGCGATCGAGGCGGCGCCGACGGGGACTTCGTCGATCGACTGGAACAGCGATTCGATCGGGGCGCCGAGGCCCTTTTCGATTGCCTTGCGGATTTCGGCGAAGGCGACGGGGGGGAGCGAATCTTGGAGCTGGATGAGGTTCTTTGCCGCGACCTCACCGACGAGGTCGGGGCGCGTGGCGAGCGCCTGGCCAAGCTTGATCGCGGCGGGGCCGATCGCCTGGAGAGCGGCGGCATAGTCGGGCTCGGCGGGCTGGCGAAGGCCAAAGCGGGCGAGGCGCAGCAGCTGACGCACGGAGGGGGGTGTCAGCGGATCGCGCTCGATCCCCTGCAGCGCGCCGTGACGAGCGAGCGTACGGCCCCATTTGAGGAGGCGCCACAGATGCGTGACCGACGTGGTCAAATCTTCCAGCCGCTGTGGATCGCGACGAGCCCGCCGAAAATCGGTTCGACGCGAGTTTGAGAAAAACCGGCGGCGGCGATCATTCGCTCGAACGCGGGCATCTTGGGGAAGCGGCGGATCGATTCGACGAGGTAGCGATAGCTGTCCTCATCCTTGGCCACGGCCTTGCCGATTTTGGGGATCAGGCGGTCGCCATATTTCTCATAAAGCTCGCCGAAACCGGGCCATTCGGTGGTCGAGAATTCGAGACAGAAGAAGCGTCCGCCGAACCGCAGGACACGGTGCGCCTGGCGCAGCGCGGCGGGGATGTCGGTGACGTTCCTGATTCCGAAGGCGATGGTGTAGGCGTCGAAGCTGGCGTCGGCGAAGCTTAGCGTCTCGGCATTTTCGCATTGCCAGACGAGACCCTCGATGCGGCGTTTCTTCGCTCGGTCCATGCCAACTGCGAGCATGTCGGCATTGATGTCGCTGACGGTGACCTTCGCTGCGCGCGCGGCCATGCGGAAGGCGATATCGCCGGTGCCGCCGGCCATGTCGAGGATCGCTTCGCCAGGGCGCGCCTTTACTCTAGCGACGAAGCGGTCCTTCCACAGCCGGTGCATTCCGCCCGACATCAGGTCGTTCATCACGTCATAGTTGCGCGCGACCGAGGTGAAGACCGAGCCGACGCGGCGGGTCTTTTCTTCCGGGCTGACCAGCTGTTCGCCGAAATTGACCGTATCGCTCATGGGTTCGCCTCTAGCGGGCCGCGCGGTGGTTCGCCATAGTGGCGGGATGCCGGAATTGCCTGAAGTCGAAACTACCGTTCGCGGGCTGAGAAAGGTCCTCGAAGGGCGACGGCTGACGAGTGTCACGCCGCGCCGTGCCGATCTGAGGCGGGAGATTCCTGAGGATCTGGGGCAGCGGCTGACCGGGGCGTCGGTCACCGGGCTTGGCCGGCGTGCGAAATATGGGCTGATCGATACAGATCGCGGTGACACTTTGATATTCCATCTCGGCATGTCGGGTCGGTGGCGGATCGATCCCGCTGAGCTTGGCAAGCATGACCATCTGGTGATCGAAACCGAAGACGGACACCGGCTAGCGCTGAATGATCCGCGGCGATTCGGGTCGCTGGACTTGGTGCGGACCGTCGCGGTGGCAGAATGGCCGCCGTTCAAGGCGATCGGACCCGAGCCGCTTGACGGGCAGGTCACGGGGAGTTGGCTCAGCGCGCGCTTCGCGGGGCGGAGCGCGGCAGTGAAGCTGTTGCTGCTCGACCAGCGAATCGTCGCGGGGTTGGGCAATATCTATGTCTGCGAGGCGTTGTCTCGCGCGCGGCTCGATCCGCGCAAGGCAGCAGGCAAGGCGTCACGCAAGAAGCTCGACGCGCTGGCCGAGGCGATTTCGGCGGTGCTGCTCGAAGCGATCGCGGCGGGCGGGTCGTCGCTGCGCGACTTCGCCGCGCCCAACGGCGAGCTTGGCTATTTCTCGAAGACGTTCGATGTCTATGGCCGCGAGGGCGAGCCGTGCGGGTGCGGCGTCAAGGTCAGGCGGATCGTCCAGAGCGGGCGGTCGACCTTCTTCTGCCCGGGGTGCCAGCGCTGACGGTTGACGAATCCGCCTTGCGTTAGTAGGGGAACAACACGCCGGCGCGACCTTAACCGGTTGAGCGCCGCCTTTTCATTTCAAACCAAGTTCGAGGACTGTCCATGGCGAATACGCCGCAAGCCAAGAAGCGCATCCGTCGTAACGCCGCCCGCGCCGAAGTGAATGGCGCTCGCGTTAGCCGTATCCGCACCTTCATAAAGGCGGTTGAGGGGGCACTGGCCGCGGGCAACAAGGATGAGGCCGCGACTGCTCTCAAGCAGGCACAGCCCGAACTGATGCGCGGAGTCGCTCGCGGAGTGATTCACAAAAACACAGCATCGAGGAAGTTTTCGCGGCTGACGAAGCGCGTTTCAGCGCTCGGCTAGGCTTTCGCGACAGCAATGTCCCGGATCCAAACGGGCCGCCGGCGGAATCCGGCGGCCTGTTTCGTTTCGCGCCGGAAATAAGTGAATGATTTCCGCGATTCGTTTTTCCGTAACGTTTGTCCTACCCTAAAAATGCTGGTAATCTGCCGATAATTGGCAATCGTCCAATGTTTCTCGTGTCAACCGTCTTTATTTCACTTGTGTGAAAAAACTCGCTTGAATGCCGGCGCTATCGCTCGCAGAACCTTCCGACCGGCCGCGAATCTGCGCCGGGGGGCACAGTATAAGCAAGCAGGCCAACGCCGCGAATCGCATCGGCGTGGCGGTCGACCTGTGCCTGGATGATGGTGAGGACTCGGTCGGTGCAGCGTAGTGAAGACAGGTCGAATCACGCCCAGGAGGCAGTGGCTGCGCCGCTCGACGCCGCATGGGAATCGATTCGCCAGGGGCTTCGCCGCGATCTCGGCGCCCGCACTTTCGACGGCTGGCTGAAGCCCGCCGAAATTGGCGCATTCGACGCCGACTCGGGCGAATTGTCGATCCTCATGCCGAGCCAGTTCATGGCCGATTGGGTCCGCTCGCATTTCGGCGATCGGCTCAATCTTGCCTGGCGCGCGACGTTGCCGCTGGTGCGCGAAGTGCGGATCGCGGCCGCCGCCGATGCGCCCAAGCCAGCGCCGCTGCTGATGCTCGAGGAAATCCCCGTGCCGGCCCAACCGGTTTCGACGCGCGATCCCAACGCGCCGCATTTCGATCCGCGGTATCGGTTCGAGACGTTCATCGTCGGCAAGGCCAACGAGGTCGCCGCGAGTGCCGCCCGGACGCTGGCGAGCGCCCACAAGGTCGCCTTCAATCCGCTGTTCATTCATGGTGGCACCGGGCGTGGCAAAACCCATTTGCTGCACGCCATCGGACAAGCGTTCCTGGCGACTCATCCGGGCGCGAGGGTCGCCTCAATGTCTGCCGAAAAGTTCATGGTCGAATTTGTCCGCGCAATTCGCGAGAATGATACAATCGGGTTCAAGGGGCGGCTGCGCTCAGCTGACCTGCTGCTGATCGACGACGTCCAGTTCATCGCTGGCAAGGATTCGACGCAGGAAGAATTTTTCCACACGATGAACGAGATCATCACCGCCGGGCGGCGGCTCGTGATCACGTCGGACCGCGCACCGCAGGACCTCGACGGGATCGCCCCGCGGATCCTGTCGCGGCTGTCGTGGGGGCTGGTCGCTGACATTAATCCGGCCGACTATGAGCTTCGCCTCAGCATCATCGACGCCAAGCTTACCGACCTCCCGGGGGTCGAAATGTCACGCGCCGTGGTCGAATTCCTTGCCCGCCGGTTGACTGCTTCGATCCGTGAACTGGAGGGCGCGCTCAATCGCATTGCCGCCTATGCGGTGATGACCGGACGCACGATCGATGTCGCGTTCGTCGAGGAAGTGCTGGCGAACGTGCTGCGCGCCAATCAGCGACGCATTTCGATCGACGAGATCCAGACCCAGGTCGCCGAACATTATCGCATCCGCAAGGCCGAGATGACCTCGGCGCGGCGCGCACGCGATGTCGCCCGGCCGCGTCAGGTGGCGATGTATCTGTCGAAGCAGCTGACCCCCAAATCGCTGCCCGACATCGGTCGGCGCTTTGGCGGGCGCGATCACACGACGGTAATCCACGCGGTCAAGCAGATCGAGAAATTGCGCGCCTGCGATCCCGAGATCGACGCCGCGGTGCGGCTGCTGACGAGACAGCTCGAAGGCTGAACCCGCACAAGAAAAGGCCCGCCGGGACCGCTCCCGACGGGCCAAAACTCAGATTCCAGTTCGCTCAGTAGCGTCGCGCGGCGCGCGCTGCCGAGGGGACGGTGATCTTGACTGTCTCGCCATTGCGTCCCGGGAAGCCCGTGAACATCGCCTCGACCAGGTTCGGTACGATCCGGCCGAGATCGTCACTCTGCGAGCGCGCCTTGGCGTGGCCCTCGAACACCGACTGGTTGTCGGCATGGCGCCGGATGTCGACGTCGAGATTGCTGCGATAGACGGTGTAGCTCGTGATGCTGGAGTCGAACGGTGAGTAGAACGGATCGTCCCAGCCATAGTAGAAGGCGCTGCGGTAACCGCCGAACCGCGGGTAGTAATAGGGACGCCCGAATGAGCCGCCGTAACCAAATGGCGAGCCGAAGCCGCCGCCGTAGCCGAACCGGCTACCCGCGAACGGATCACTTTGATATTCGGTCGTTCCGTGGTCGACGGCATAGCCGACGTTGACGAGCAGGGTGGCGGCCTGCGGGGTCGTGGCCGGAGAATAGCCCTGCGCCTGCATCGCTTGCGCGACATAGGCACCGAAGCGCTGGAATTCGAGGCTACCGTTGAGCCGTGGGTCCATCGGCACGACGAAGAAGCTCTGCCCAGCGGGCGCCGGCATCATCTGGAAGCGCGACACCTGAGCGGGGAACCCGGTTTCGCAGGCCGAAAGGCCGAGGGTCGCCGCACCCAACAGCGCAACGGCAGCAAGCTTCAAGTTACGCATGATCAATGACCCCTCCAAATCGGGAAAATCGCTTGTAGGAGAGCGGTATAACGCTTTCTTGCCTGAATAGTCGATGAAGCAAGCCCGAGAAGCGGCGGAGTGTCAGTAACTTAGCCCGACCGCGCGATAGGCGGCGGCGAGGGTAGGGGCGGCGAGCGCTCGAGCGCATTCGGCACCTCGGGCGAGGAAGCCGTCAATCGCGGCTTCGTCACGGCGGAGATCGTCAAGGCGCGAGCGAATTGGCGCGATTGTCGCGATGACCGCGTCGGCAAGAGCGGGCTTGAATGCGCCGAAGCCCTGGCCGGCAAAGCGCGCGAGCACCGCATCGACGCTTTCGGCGGACAGCGCGGCTAAGATGCCTACCAGGTTTTTCGCCTCGGGCCGAGCGCCGAGCAGCGCCGGGTCGTCGGGGAGCGGTTCGGGATCAGTCTTGGCCTTGCGTATCTTCTGCACGATGGCGTCGTCGCTGTCGGTCAGATTGATGCGGCTGGCTTCGGACGGATCGGACTTGGACATTTTCGCCGACCCATCACGCAGGCTCATCACCCGCGCGGCAGTACCGCCGCCAATGAACGGTTCGGGGGCGACGAACAATTCGGTGTCGAAGTCATTGTTGAACTTGATCGCGACATCGCGCGCGAGCTCGATATGCTGTTTCTGGTCCTCGCCGACGGGAACGTGGGTCGCGCGATAGACCAGCACATCGGCGGCCTGGAGCACGGGGTAGGTGAACAGGCCGACGCTCGAGCTTTCGCGGTTCTTGCCCGACTTGTCCTTGAACTGGGTCATCCGGTTGAGCCAGCCCATCCGCGCAGTGCACATTAGGATCCAGGCGAGTTCGGGATGGGCGGGGACGGCAGACTGCGCGAACAGGGTGGACTTGGCGGGGTCGATCCCGCTGGCGATCAGCGCGGCAGCCATCTCGCGGACGTTGGCGCGAAGCTGGGAGGGGTCGACGTCGACCGTCAGTGCGTGGAGGTCAGCAAGGAAAAACAGGCACTCGGCCTCGTCCTGCATCCGCACCCAGCGCAGGATCGCGCCAAGGAGGTTGCCAAGGTGGAGGCCGCCGGTCGGCTGGATTCCCGAGACGACGCGCATCGGCGGGTGGGGCGCGGGATCAGCTGGCATCATCCGCCTTTATGGCAACGCTCTTGCTGCGGCGGAGCAGCTTGAGCTCTTCCTTATCGATCCCGCCCAGCATCCAGACGAGTGGGAAGTAAACCAGCATGCCGCCGCCGACGATGGCGACGACTCCGGCTATGCGCTTGGCGACCGAGCCGGCGAACCAGGGCTCGAGCCCGGTCTTGATCGCCCACAGCGCCGCCGCCATCGCCGCGGCAGCAATTAATTGGCGGGTGATACGTGAGGCGAGCCATCCTTCGATGCGGAAATGGCCGCGGCGGTGGAGGATGACGTAGAGCATCACACAATTCAGCCATGAGCAGATCGCGATCGCGGCGGCCAGCCCCGCGATACCGAAGGGCGGGATAAGGACGAAGTTGAGCACGACGTTGGCGACGAGTACGATGATCGCGGTCTTGACCGGGGTCGCGGTGTCCTGGCGCGAGTAGAAGCCGGGAGTCAGCACTTTGACCAGTACGTAGGCGGGCAGGCCGAGCACGATGATGCCGAGAGTGGTCGCGGTGACGGCGGCGTCGGCGGCGGAGAATTTGCCGCCCGCGAACAAGGCGAGGACGAGCGGATAGGCGCTGATTGATAAAGCCAGCGCGGCGGGTAGGCAGAGGAACATCGCCAGTTCGGCGGCCTGGCCCTGGACCCGCGCGGCCTTGTCGGGCTCGCCCGCGCCGACGAAGCGGCTGACCTGGGGAAGAATGGCGGTGCCCAGCGCGGCGCCGATCACGCCGAGTGGAAGCTGGTTGAGGCGATCGGCATAGTTGAAATAGCTCATTGAGCCGGTGCCGATACGCGTCAGGAAGAAGGTGTCGATGAAGGCGCTGATTTGATAAACGCCGGCACCAAGCGTCGCGGGAATGACGACACGGACGAACTGGCGCACCCCTGGCGTGTAGCGCGGACGGCGCAGTTTCAGCGAGATGCCGGCCTTTTTCGCCGAGGCCCACAACAGTCCCATCTGGATGAAGCCGCCGAACGTGACGGCGACGGCGAGCGCGGTCGCGGTGACCTCGCCGCCGACGCGAACGAAGACCAGCGCGAATAACATAGCGAGGTTGAGCAACGCAGGGGCGAACGCCGCGGCGGTGAAGCGGGCAAGCGAATTGAGGATACCCGAGAAGAGCGAGACGAGGCTGATAAGGACTAGATAGGGGAAGGTTACGCGGGTGAGGAAGGTCGCGAGCGCGAGCTTCTCGCCCTGGTAGCCCGAGATCGCGGCGACGAACGCCGGCATGATGATTTCGAACACCAGGGTAAACAGGACTAGCGTTGGCAGGAACACCGCCAGCACCTGCTCGGAGAAGTCCTTGGCCGCTGCCTCGCCGCCCTCGCCGTGGAGGCGCTGGCTGAACAGGGGGACGAAGCCGGCGGAAAAAGCGCCCTCGCCGAACAGGCGGCGGAAGGTGTTGGGTAGGCGGAAGGCGACAAAGAAGGCATCGGCCGCGACGCTCGCGCCCATAATGCGCGACATCAGCATTTCGCGCGCGAAGCCGGCGACGCGGCTGACAAGGGTCAGCCCGCCGATCGTCCCGGTCGACTTGATCAGGCTCGCGCCGCCGCCCTTGTTCGTTCCTGCTTGCGCCAAGGATCAAGCCTGGCCGAGGTCGGTCGGCTGGAAGGCCGGTGCCGCATCGGGGGCGGCGCGGCCGTTGGGCTCGGTCCCGGCGTTGGCCTCTTCGACCTGGCTCATATAGGCGGCGGCGAAGTCGATCGGGTCGAGCAGCAGCGGCGGGAAGCCGGTGTTCTGGACTGCTTCAGCGACGATCTGGCGCGCAAACGGGAACAGCATCCGAGGCGCCTCGACCAGCAGGAACGGAGGGAGCGATTCTTCGGGCAGGTTGCGGAAGGCGAAGATGCCGCCGTAGGCGAGGTCGATGTGGAAATGAACGCCATTTTCCGACTTGGCCGAAACTTCAATCTTCAGCACGACTTCGTGGACGTCGTCGGCGACCTTGTCGACGCCGATGTTGAACTGCACGTCGAGCTGGGGCTGGACGCCCCACTGAAACACCGCCGGTGCGTTGGGATTCTCGACCGACAAATCCTTGATATATTGGGCGATCGTCGCGGCCTGCGGCTGTTCGTCGGCGCCCTGCATCGGGGCTGCGGGGATGATGTTCTGCTCGTCGGCCATGATCGTCGCTAGTCCTTGTGGAATGGGGCAGGGGATGCCTGCGAAGGTTCGCGAGCGCGACTAGCAGCCACCATTATGGGGTGCAATGAGCGCCGCGCCATGGCACCGCCTTTGAAACCGGGCGTTAAGGCGACTATATGCAAGACAAGCGGGGCCCGCCCGCTGCCCGGTAGGAAGATCCATTGACTGCCATCGTTATCCTCGCTCTCGTCGCCCTGTTCATCGGCCTGCGCCTCTATGCGGTGCTCGGCGAGCGCACGGGGCATGAACAGCCGATCCTCAAGCCCGCCGACCCTGACGCGCGAGTCGAACCGCGCGCCGTCGCTGCGCCGGTGCAGCCGACGAGTTCGCTCGATCCCGCCGGGATGGCGTATCTGCCGACTGCGGGCCCCGGCGTGCGCGCGATCCTCGCCGCTGATTCGAGTTTTGATGTCGCGCGGTTTCTTGAGGGGGCGAAGGCGGCTTATCGGCTGGTGCTTGAGGGCTTCTGGAAGGGCGAACTCGATGCGATCCGGCCGCATGTCGATGCGCATATCCTCGATACGTTCGCGGCTGCGGTCGAGGATCGGGCCGAGCAGGGGCTGAAGCTCGACAATCGTCTTGTCGCAATAGAGCAGGCGGTAATCTCGGACGCCTCGCTGACGAAGAGCATGGCCGAAGTGACGGTGCGGTTCGAGGCCGACATTGCCGCGGTAACTCGCGATGCCGAGGGCGCGGTGGTCGCCGGGTCGATGTCCGATGCGATCCAGACGCGCGACCTGTGGACTTTCCGCCGTGACCTGTCTTCGCGCGATCCCAACTGGCTGCTGATCGAAACCGACGAGGAAGAGTGAGCGCGCGGGCGATCGCGCTCGGCGCGCTGTCGTTGCTGGCCGGGTGCGTCCAGCGCACGCTGCCGCCGCTTACGGCGCCCGTTCCTGTAGCGAAGCCCACGCCCGCGCCTCCTGCGCCGGTAACAATCCCCAATAATGCTTTGCTTGCTGGCATTACGCAGGCTGAGCCGCAGCCGGTCGATGAAGTTGCGGCTGCTCGCGCGCTCGTCGCGTTCCGCACGAGTTGCCCGGTGCTCGGCAAGCGCGTCGACTCATCGGGACTGACCAAGCCCGAGGACTGGATCGGCCCTTGCGCTAAGGCCGAGGCGGTCACCCCCGGCGCAGCGGCGGTGTTCTTCCGCGAGCAGTTCGACTGGGCGCAGATCGGTGACGGGAAGGCGTTCGCGACGGGCTATTACGAGCCCGAGATCGCCGGATCGCGGACGCGTCAGCCGGGGTATGACGCGCCGATCTACGCGCTTCCCGCCGACCTCGTCCGCTGCACGCGTCCCGACGGGACCCCGGGACGGGGGCGGGTCGATCCGATCACGCAAGCGTGTTTGCCTTTCTTCACCCGCCCGGAAATCGAGGATGGGGCGATTGGCGCGCGCGGGCTCGAGATCGCGTGGGCCGCCGATCCGGTCGCGCTATTTTTCGTCGAGGTGCAGGGCTCGGGGCGTTTGCGGCTCGCCGACGGATCGGTGATGCGGATTGGCTATGCCGGGCAAAACGGCCATCCCTACACTGCGATCGGGCGGCTGTTGCGCGATCGGAACCTACTGCCGCCGGGCGGGGCAACGATGCAGGGAATCATCGACTGGATCGCCGCGCATTCGGAAGAAGGCAAGGCATTGTTGCGCGAGAATGCGAGCTATGTGTTTTTCAAGGAGCTGACCGGGCAGGGACCGCTCGGCGCGTTGGGGATCGCGGTGGGGCCGCGGGCGAGCGTTGCCGCCGACCCGGCGTTCATTCCACTTGGCGCTCCGGTGTTCCTCAGCCTCGACCGGCCCGAGGCGAGCGGGCTGTGGGTCGCGCAGGATACTGGAGGAGCGATCAAAGGGGCCAACCGGGTCGATACTTTCTGGGGCGCTGGTGCCGAGGCTGAGCGGATCGCCGGGGGGATGGCGGCGAACGGGACGGCAGTCGTGCTGCTGCCTAGGGGGGCCGTCGAACGTGCGCACGCTGGGAGATGACGAACGGGAGCTGTGGACCCGGGTGACGGCGACCATCCGGCCGCTGTCGCGCGAAGTCGTGGCTGCTGCGCTCCGACCCAAAGTCCCAACACCCGTAGTAACTCCCGCTCCTCCACTGCCCCGCGTCAAGGGGCCGCCGCCAAGGCCTAAGGCGTCAGCTCTCCCACCCCCGCCGCGTACGGGCGCGACGCTCGACGGTAGCTGGGACAAGAGGCTCGCCAAGGGGGCGCTCGAGCCCGATCGGATCCTCGACCTCCATGGTCATAACCTCGACGGCGCCTGGGCGGCGATCGACAGCGGGCTGGAGCGCGCGATTGCCGAGGGCGACCGCGTTCTGCTGCTCATCACCGGCCACGCCCGGCCTGGCGAGCCGCCGATCGTCCGCGGAAGGATCCGAGCGGCGGTGCACGACTGGCTCGCCCACTCGCGTCACGCCCGCCACATCGCGGCGGTGCGCGGGGCGCACCCGCGGCATGGCGGCGGGGGCAGCCTGTACCTCGTCCTGCGGCGCCCGCGCTGACGCTTTCTTAACCCCCTTTGCTTATTCGTCGAAGGTGGAAGGACGGGTGCCAGTTCGGCATTCGCTGGCAAACCGGCATGGAAGAAGGCACCGCGCTTAAAATCAGCAACGCGCTCCTCTCGGGCGCGGCCGGAGTCGCGTCGTTCGTCTTCTCGCTCGCCGCTTTCCTCACCATCACCGAACTCAACGCGCAGATCGTCGCCTCGGTGGTCGCCGGCGCCTTCTGCCTGCTCGTCAGCCATGTCGCCTCCGAGCGCCCCAATAGCGAGAGCGCGCGGGCGCTGGTCGCCTTGGGAGACCGATTGCTTGCGGTCGAAAGCGGCGACTTCACCAGCCCCGCGCCCGACATCGTCATCCGCACCATGCCCGCAGTCGCGGCGGCGGTCGACAGCCTGTTCGCCGAGGTCCGCTCGTCGATTGACAACGCCCATGCGCTGGGGATGTACGACCCGGTCACCTCGCTGCCCAATCGCCTCCATTTCCGCGCCGAAGCCGATAAATTGCTCGGCGAGCGTGCTCGGGGTCCGGCAGGGCAGCTGCCGGCGGCGATGCTGTTCGTCGACCTCGACCGGTTCAAGGCGGTCAACGACAGCCTTGGCCACGCCCGCGGCGACCAGTTGCTGATCATGGTGGCCAACCGGTTGCGCGTCGTTGTTACCGCTGAACTCGCGGAATTCGAAGCACGCCGCCCGCTCGTCGCGCGACTCGCAGGAGACGAGTTCACGCTGTTCTTCCCGACGATCGCCTCTTCCGACGAGATCGAGCGAATGGCGCGGCGGATTGTGCTGGCGATCAGCGAACCGTTCGAACTGCACGGCCACAGCGTCGATATCGGCGCATCGATCGGTGTCGCGGTCAGCCCCGACCATGGATTAAGCATCGAATCGCTGATGCGCGCCGCCGACATCGCAATGTACCGCGCGAAATCGCATGGTGGCGGGCAGCACTGCCTGTTCTCGGATGAGCTGGCGCGCGAGCACCAGGTCAAGGTAGAGACCGAGAAAGCGCTGGGCGAAGCGGTCCAGCGCGGCGAATTCCTGCTCGCTCTGCAGCCACAGCTGAGCCTCCGCACGGGCGAAGTGACGGGGGCCGAGGCGCTGATCCGCTGGATCCACCCGCGCGATGGGATGCGGATGCCGAACAGTTTCATCTCAGTCGCCGAGCAGACCGGGATCATCGGCGAGATCGGCGACTGGGTGATTGCCGAAGTGGCCTCGATGCTTGGGGCCTGGCACCGGGAGGGCAATGCGCATCGCGTCGCGTTCAACGTTTCGCCGCGCCAGCTTGACCGCGGTGATTTCTTCGGGCGGATGCGAGCAGCGTTTATCGATCAGGCCGTCCCGCTGTCACTGATCGAACTCGAGTTCACCGAATCGGCGGCGATGGACATCAGCGAAAATGTCATTCGCGAAATCGCCGCGCTCAGGGCCGACGGGGCGATGATCACGATCGACGATTTTGGCACGGGCTATTCCAATCTGGCGCGACTGCGCGCGATGCCACTCGACCGGGTTAAGCTCGACCCGTCGCTGATTGCCGACATCGAGACCGACGAAAAAGCGCGGGTCGTCGTCCAGGCGGTCGTGCAGCTGATTCACGGCGTTGGCTGCGGGATCGTCGCCGAGGCGGTCGAGACGGTGGCGCAGGCCGACATCCTGCGTGCGATGGGATGCCAGACGGTGCAGGGCTATGTCTTCGCCCACCCGATGTTCGAAGACGAATATCGCGCCTGGACCCTCAACGCCGAGCGCGGCGGGACGCGGCTGCGGGCGTAATTTGTTGCGAAGGGTGCGGGCCGGCACAGCGCTCTACGAAAACGCCTTCGCGATCACGCGGGAGTAGATGCGCGAGAGGGCGTGGATATCGGCGATAGCGGCGCTTTCGTCGAGCTTGTGCATCGTCGCGTTGGGCAGGCCGAAGTCGACCACCGGACACAGCTTGATGAAGAAGCGGCCGTCCGACGTGCCGCCACCGGTCGAGAGTTCGGGGTCGATTCCGGTCTCCTCGCGGATCGCCGAGACGACGACGTCGTAGAGCTTGCCCGGCGGGGTGAAGAAAGCTTCGCCCGAAATCAGCGCGCGGACGGTCGAGCCGGGGGCTTCGCGGGCGGCCACCTCCTCGACCATGCGGACAAGGGCAGGGCCGTGCTGAAGGTTGTTGAAGCGAATATTCAGTCGTGCGCTGGCACCCCCAGGGATGACATTTGGCGCGCCGGGAGGAGCGCCGACGTCGGTGAATTCCAGGTTCGAAGGCGGGAAGGCGTCGTTGCCGTCGTCGAGGTGGATCCCGTCGAGCGCCGCGACGATCCGGGCGAGCGCGGGGATCGGGTTGGCGGCCTTGTGGGGGTAGGCGACGTGGCCCTGTGTCCCGGGAACATCGATCCACATGTTGACCGAACCGCGCCGACCGATTTTGATCGTGTCGCCGAGGCGGGTCTCGGAGGTCGGCTCGCCGATCAGGATGGAATCGGGGGCGAGAGCGCGCTCGTTGAGCCAGTCGACGATCGCAAGTGTGCCGTGCGCGCCGGGTCCCTCCTCGTCGCCGGTGATGAGGAGCGAGAGGGTGCCCTTCTCCTGTTCGGGCGGGATGGCGGCGACGAAGGCGGCGATCGCGCTCTTCATGTCGTTGGCGCCGCGGCCGGTCAGGAAGCCGTCCTCGATGCAGGGGACGAACGGGTCGCCGGTCCAGCCCTCGCCCGGGGGGACGACGTCGAGGTGGCCGGCAAAACCGAAGTGGGGCGCGCCGTTGCCCCGGATCGCGACGAGGTTCTCGACAGGGCCGTCAGGGGCCACTCCGCGAGTGAAGCGGTGGATCGCGAAGCCGAACGGGCCAAGCGCTTCCTCGAGCACGTCGAACACCGCCCCGGTCGCGGGGGTGACGCTGGGAACCGCGATGAGCGCAGCGGCAAGCGCAACGGGATCGATCGCCACGGTCAGCCCGCTCCGGCTGCAGTCGGTTCGAGCGCGTCGATTACCCATGGTTCGTCCTGGGCCTTTTCGATCCAGTCGACCACGTGGGGGTGTTTGAGCACGGCGTCCATATAGGCCGCGGCAAAGGGGGGTACGGGGACCTTGTAGGTGACGAAGCGGGTGACGACTGGGGCGTACATCATGTCGACCGCTCCCCAGTTGCCGAAGAGGTACTCGGCAGTGCCGCCGAAGCGCGCGCGGGCTTGCGCCCAAAGGGTGAGAATGCGGTCGATTTCGGCGCGGACCGGGTCGCTCATTGTGACGCCATCGATGATTCGGCGGCAGTTCATGGGGAGATCGCGGCGGAGGTTCGAGAAGCTCGAGTGCATCTCGGCGGCCATCGAGCGGGCCATGCCGCGCGCCGCCATGTCCTCGGGCCAGTAGAGGTTGCGGCTGGTCAGGTCGGCGCAATGTTCGATGATCGCGAGGCTGTCCCACACGACGCAATCGCCGTCCCACAGCACGGGGACTTTGCCGCTCGACGGAGCGAATTCGTCACCTTCGCGGGTCCGCTCCCATTTCTGGTCGTAGAGCGGGACTACCAATTCCTCATACTCGAGCCCCGACTGGCGGACGGCGAGCCAGCCGCGCATCGACCAGCTCGAATAAGCACGATTGCCGATGACGAGCTTCATCATGCCAAGTTCTTCCTCATAAACGCGCCGCCTCCAGCACGGTGGTGCGGAGTTCGGCGATCCCGGCGCCAGTCTCGCTCGAGGTGGCGAACAGGGTCGGGTGCGCGGCGGGGTACTTGGCGGCTTCGAGGCGGGTGGCTTCGAAGGTTGCTTCAAGTTTGCTCGGCTTGATCTTGTCGCCCTTGGTGAGAACGATGTGGTAGGAGACGGCGGCAGCGTCGAGCATGCTCATCACGTCGCGATCGACGTCTTTTAGGCCATGGCGCGAGTCGACGAGAACCAGCGCGCGCTTGAGCACCTGGCGACCGCGGAGGAAGTCGTTGATGAGGAAGCGCCACCGCTTGACCATGTCTTTTGGCGCCTCGGCGAAACCATAGCCGGGCATGTCGACGAGGCGCAGCACGATCGGCTGGCCGACGTCGAAGAAATTAAGTTCCTGCGTGCGGCCCGGGGTATTCGAGGTGCGCGCGAGCTTATGGCGATTGGTCAGCGCGTTGAGCAGCGACGATTTGCCCACGTTTGAGCGACCGGCAAAGGCGATCTCAGGGACGGTCGGGTCGGGGAGGAACTGCAGGCCGGGGGCGGACTTGAGGAACTCGATCGGCCCGGCGAACAGCTTGCGCGCAACTTCGGGTAGATTCTCGTCCATCACTTCTTGGCCGGTTTCGCGTCGATGATCGTCGCCGATGCGTCGATCGGATGGGTGCGATTGAAGAACGCCTGCTGGGCGAGAGTGAGCAAGTTGTTGGTCACCCAGTAGAGCTGCAAACCGGCCGCAAACGGAGCCATGACGAAGACGAGGAACCACGGCATCAGCGACATGATCTGCTGCTGCGCGGGGTCGACCCCGGTCGCCGGGTTCATCTTGATCGTCATGAACTGGGTCGCGCCGACGAGGATCGGCAGAATGCCGATGGCGAGCAAGTGCGGGGGCGTGAAGTGGAGCAGCCCGAACAGGTTGACCGGGGACATCGGATCGGGTGCGGAGAGATCGTGGATCCAGCCGGCGAACGGCTGGTGGCGCATTTCGACCGATACCATCAGCACCTTGTAGAGCGCGTAGAACACGGGGATCTGGAGGAAGATCGGGAGGCAGCCCGCCGCCGGATTGATCTTCTCCTCCTTGTAGAGCTTCATCACTTCCTGCTGCTGGCGCGCCTTGTCGTCCTTGAAGCGCGCCTGGAGCGCCTTGAGCTTGGGCTGGACCCGGCGCATGCCGAGCGTCGACTGAAACTGTCGCTGAGCGATCGGGAACATGATCGCGCGAACGATCAAGGTGAGGCAGATGATCGCGACGCCAAAATTGCCGGTGACCGCGAACAGCCATCGCAAGAGGCCGAAGATTGGGCGCATGAACCATTCGAACCAGCCCCAGTCGATCGACTTCGACAGCTTGGGAATTCCGGCGCTTTCGTAACGGTCGAGAACGGCCTTTTCCTTGGCGCCGGAGAACAGACGGGTCTGGGTGCGGACCTCGTGGCCCGGCGCGATGGTGATGCCCGTGCCAGCATAGTCGGCCTGATAGCCACCGCTCGGGGTGCGGCGGAAGCTGGGAACGACCTCGCCGGCCGGAGCGAGTGCGTTTAGCCAGTATTTGTCCGTAAAGCCGAACCATCCGGTGCTTGCATCGTATGCGTTTGGACCTGGTTTGGCCGTCGTGCCAAAGATTTTGGCAAAAAAGCTCGGTTCTTGTCCGTCAAGATTGGCATAGGTCACGTCATAATTTGCTTTGCCGTTGTAAACCCCGACTGGGCCCACGTGATTCGTCCAAGTCGAAGGATCGGCCGAGGCATAGGCGCGGCTGACGAAACCGTAGGTGCGCAGGGCGATGGGAGCGGCACTGGTATTGGTGACGCGCTGGTCGACGGTGAAAAGGTAGCCGTCATCGACGCTGATGACCTGCTCATACTTGAGTCCGGTAGGACTGGTCCAGCTGAGCGTCACCGGCTGGCCGGGCGCGAGGTGGCGCGAGGAGGCGCTCCACAGCGTGTCGGGGCCGGGAACCGCGACATTGTCGCCCAGCCAGCCGAAGCCGGCGAAATAGGCGCCCGGCGCGCCGGCGGGGGACAGCAGGCGGACGGGGGCGCTGTTGGGGGCGATCGATTCGCGTTGGCGGAGCAGGCGAAGGTCGTCGAACCGCGCGCCGGCGAGGTTGATCGAGCCAAGCAGGGTCGGGGTCGCGATCTTGATCCGGGGAGAAGCGCGCAGCACGTCGGCGCGGACTATCAACGCGGCTGGGGTGCCGGTCGCGGGGGCTACCCCGGCGGGACTCGCCTGTGGCTGAGGCAGGGCGTGGGTCTTGCCGTCGCGGACCTGCTGGGTCTGCGGGGCGGCTGTCGGCAACACCTTAGGGCCAAGGAAGGTCCAGCCGAGCAGCACGAGTGCGCTCAGAAAGATCGCGAGGATCATGTTGCGATTGTCGTTCAACTCTTGATCCTTACGGTACCGGGTCGTGACCCATGCCGCCCCACGGGTGGCAGCGGAAGATGCGTTTGAGGGCGAGCCAGCCGCCGCGAGCCGCGCCATAGCGCCGAAGTGCCTTGATCGCATAGGCCGAACAGCTTGGGCTGTAGCGGCACGTGGGGGGCAGAATGCGCGAGGGGCCAAGCTGCCAGCCGCGCGCGACGAGGATGAGCGCGCGGGCGATCATCGAGCGGCCTTGCGTAAAGCGCGGGCGAGTTCATCGGACAAGGCGCTAAAATCGCGTTCTATTCCGCCGGCACGACCGATCAAGACATGGTCGGCACCGGGGACGCCGGCGATTGGCAGGAGCGCGCGCGCGAGTTCGCGGAAGCGGCGCTTCATGCGGTTGCGGACGACGGCGTTGCCGATCTTCTTGGTCACGGTGTACCCGACGCGGATCGCGGCATCGCCGTCCGCCCGGGGGCGGACCTGGAGAACGAAACCGGGCATGGGGTAGCGCTGGCCGCGATTAGCGGCGAGGAAGTCGGCGCGACGCGTAAGGGTGGTTAGGCGCTGAGCTTCTTGCGGCCGCGGTTGCGACGCGCCGCGAGTATCTTGCGGCCGCCGACCGTCGCCGAGCGGGCGCGGAATCCGTGCCGCCGTTTGCGGACCAGATTGCTCGGCTGGAAAGTGCGCTTCATCGCTCATGCCTTCAAAGTTCGAATGCAAAACGGCCACCGCTGGGGTGACCTCCGTTAACGTGCCGATACTGACTGAAGGTGGCAAAGTCAATCGTCGAGCGCTTGCGACTGGCCTCTTTCGCGCGCTTTGCGAAGCTCCGCGCGGCGTCTGGCGCTCGCTCGGCGGAGGCCCCAGTCGGACAAGACGCCAAGTTTGGGCTTCGAGCGCTTGAAATGGACGTAGCGGCGCTTGGCCCACATGCTGGTCTTGAGCACGAGTGCGAGTCCGGCGGCGAAGACCATGATCCCGCCCGGGCCGGGGATGATGCCGACGACCGGCGCGGCGACGATCAGGAGGACGCCGATTACAAACAGCAACATCTCAACCCAAGGGTGCTCGAGCCAGGTCCGCATTTGATCGCGCGTGAACATGAGGTCGATGTGGGGCGGCACCGTATTCGCCGCAAGCCTTGTGTGGGTGAAAGCCGAGGCATAGTGTGGCGCCGCCGAGACAAGGAGCCGATTGGCATTCCAATACAGCGCATCGGCAGCGGGAGTGTCCCGCTGATGATCGCGATCGTCTCGACCGTGGCCTATCTCGGGCTCGAGGCCCGCGCGGCCGAAGTCCAGGTCCAGCTGATCCCGGGCGCTGCCACGTTCACCGTCGTTGGCCTTGCCGACAAGGCGGTCGGCGAGAGTCTCGAGCGGGTGCGCGGGGCGCTGTCGGCGATCGGCCTGTCGATCCCGTCCAAGCGCATCATCGCCAATTTGTCGCCGGCCGATTTGCCCAAGGAAGGGTCGCATGTCGACCTGCCGATCGCGCTCGCGTTGCTCGTCGCGATCGGGGTCGCCGACGCCGAAACGCTGAGCGCGAGGTGCAAGTGAAGCGCTATGCCGACCGCGGGATCCGCACCAATGCCGAGGCGGACGGCGCGCTGCTCGAGGCGGTGGCCACCCCCGACGAGCCGGGCCGCGCCTTGCTGGCGAACGCCGCGGCGGCAATGCGGCTGTCGGCGCGAAGTTATCACCGCATGCTCAAGGTCGCCCGAACCATCGCGGACCTTGAGGGACGCGACACGGTCGGCCGGATCCACGTCGCGGAAGCGCTCAGCTATCGGCGGCAGGCACCAAGGAATTGACCCCGAGCGCCGGACCCGGCTAGGCAGCGCTCGTGCCCCAGCGGCGCAATGCGGGTGTGGTGAAACTGGTAGACGCGCGGGACTCAAAATCCCGTTCCGCAAGGAGTGTCGGTTCGAGCCCGACCACCCGCACCATATATTTTAGGCTTCGTCACAATTCGCGTCGGTAGTTTCGCCGTCGTCCCGCCAACGCGAATCGCATGGGCCTAGAAGTTCACGCTTGCCTCGACTCCGACCATGCGACGGTCGCCGGGGGAGATGAACGACCCCCCGAACTCGATCGCGGGAATTACTTCGTTGAGATATTTCTTGTTGAACAGGTTGCGCGCGAAGGCGGTCAGTTTCCAGTTCTGGCCCTCGATCCCGCCGCGCAGGTTGACGACGCCGAATGCCTTACGCCGCGCGATCGAGAAATTTGCGGTGCCGAAGCTGGCGGGGAGGAAGTTGACCGCCGAGATCGGGATGAGGCCGCTGAACAAAGTGGGGCGGTTTTCATCTTGGACAGTGTGGAACCAGGTCGGGCCGGTCACTCGATAGTCGCCGCGGACAAAGGCTTTGAGCCCGGCGCTAAACGGCACTTCGCCCTGCGCGCCGAGGTTGATCGTGTAATCGGCGGTGTAGGGCGACTTGTTGCCGACGGTGTAGGGCCGCGAGCTGTTCTTTTTGATCTTGCTGTTGGTGACGTTGACCGCGCCGAACAGCGAGATGCCGCGCACTGGCTTGACCGTCAGGTTGAATTCGGCGCCCTTCACGTCGACCCGGTCGATGTTCGAGACGACCCGCAACAGACCGAAGCTGCCGACGAAGAATTCGAAGAACTGCATGTCGCGGATGCGGGTATAATAGCCGGCGATGTCGAAATTGATCACGCCGCCCGCCAGATTGCCCTTGATCTCGGCTTCGAAGGCCGACGAGCGTTCCTTGCGATACTGGTCGTTTATGATGACGCCGGCGTTGATGGTGCCGGGGGTGACGCCATTGTTGAAGTTGGAATTGACGATCGCCGCCGAACCCTGGTTGTTGAAGCCGCCCGATTTGAAGCCCACGCCCCAGTCGGCGTAAAGGTTGAGGTCGTGCGTCGGGCGATAGCTCAGCGCCAGCTTGGGCTCGAGCTGGTTGAAGGTCGATTTCTTGTCGGGGATGGGCCCGAACGCCTGTCCCGGATTGATCGGGCTGCCGGTGATCGGGTCGGTCGCGGTTGGGACGCGGCTCGAGACCTGGCGATGCTCGCTGTCGTAGCGCAGCGCGAGGCTGGCTTTCAGCTGGTCGCTGAAAGCGTAATCGGCCGAACCGAACACTGCGTAGACGTTGGTCTTGAACTTGTCGGCGAACAGCTGCGAGGTTGGGTTGGTGGTGCCTAGAGCGTTGTAAAGGTTGTGAATCACGCCTTGGCCGAGATCGCCGCCGAGGCTGACGCCGACCAGCCGGTCGATGTGGAGATAATAAGCACCAAGCTGCCAGTTGAACGGGCCCTTGGCAGTCGAGGCAAAGCGGACCTCGCCGCTGAAGTCCTTTTGGTTGCGGACCTGATACTGCGTGCCGTCGCAGGTCGTCGGTGAATAGGGACCGAAGGTCGAGCCGGTCGCCGGCGCAAACAGGAAGGGGACCGGGATCGCGCCGATGAAGCCAGGCGGGTTGACCGGATAGCCGGTCAGAGCGGCGGTCGTGGCGAAGCACTTGTTTTGTACCGCGAGATTGGTTGCGTTCGCGGGTGCGCCCAAAGCGGGAGAAATGTAGCGCGCGAAATCGGCCGAGGTGCCGTCGGCGACGAGGTCCTGCTTGATGTCCGAATAGAGCCCCCACGCGGTCATCTTCACCGCTCCGAGATCCTGCTCGAGCTTGAGCGAGGTCTCGAACGTGCGCTGGTCATTGGTCGGGCGGATATTGCCGTAAAACCGAAACGGGTGATCGTTGACGTCTTGGTTGAACGCCGGGTTGAATGCGGCGAACGCAGGCAGCTGGAACGCCGCATTAAACGCGATTGAGGCACCCGACAGCTTGGCATAGCGCGCCTTCCAATCGAGCGTCGTACCGGGCGCGAGCTGGGCGACGATCCGCCCGTCGACGCCATAGACTTTCTGGTCGTCGACGCTGTGCGGGTCGGCGAGGAAGATGTTGCGATAGAAGCCGTCGGTCTTGCGATAATTGCCTGACAGGACAAAGCCGACCCCCGGGGAGATCGGGCCCGCGATATAGGCCGAACCTTCGATCGTGTTGTGGCTGGCGTAGCTGGCGCGCGCGCCGCCTTCGAGATGATCGCGGGGCTTGAGCGTGGTGACGACGATCGCGCCCGCCGCTGCGTTGCGGCCGTAAAGCGCGCCCTGCGGGCCCTTGAGGACTTCGATCTGGCGAAGTGTCCCCTGGTCCTGGTTCAATTGCGCGGTATTGGTCTTGAGGATGCCGTCGACTACCAGCGCGACCGAGCTTTCGGCGTCGCGCGCTCCGTTGATCCCGCGGATGTTGATCTGGGTGTCGCCGGCCTCGGCGGTTCCCGTGACGATCGT
>JANMWM010000038.1:0-8001 GCA_031394005.1 Sphingomonas sp. | reverse complement strand
CGCCCCGCTGATGACATCTCCTCGCGCCGAGAGCTTCAGGAGCGCCTGCTGCGCGAAGCCGACGAATCGCGCATGTCGAGCCTCGAGGAAGCCCGCCGCCGCGACGACCGCGCCAAGGTCGACCAGACCGAGGACGAGAAGCGCCGCGCCGAGGACAATCGCAAGGCCGAGGAAGCCGCCGCGGTCGAGGCCGCGCGCATTGCCGCAATGCCCCCCGAGCCCGACGCCGCGCCTGCTGCTGACGCTCAGCCTGAGGAAGCTGTCCCCGGTGACGACCGCGTCTATCGCAAGCCCGGCCCGGTCCAGGTCGTCAAGCGCCCAGATCCGGTCCGCCCGGCGCGCGGCAAGATGGGCGACGATCGCCGTCCTGCGGGCAAGCTCACCGTCACCCGCGCCCTGGCAGGCGAGGAAGACAATCGTACCCGCAGCCTCGCCGCGCTTCGCCGCGCGCGCGAAAAGGAAAAGCGTGCCCACGCTTCGTCGGGCCCCTCGGCCAAGCAGTTCCGCGAAGTCGTCGTCCCGGAGTCGATCACCGTCCAGGAACTCGCCAACCGCATGGCCGAACGTGGCGGCGACCTGATCAAGTCGCTGTTCAAGATGGGCCTCCCGTCGACCCAGGCCGACGTCATCGACCAGGACACCGCCGAATTGCTCGTGACCGAATATGGCCACACCATCAAGCGCGTCAGCGAGAGCGACGTCGACATCGATAGCGCCGCCGACGTCGATGCCGACGCCACGCTCGTCACCCGCTCGCCGGTTGTCACGATCATGGGCCACGTCGACCACGGCAAGACCTCGCTGCTCGACGCGATCCGCGGCGCTTCCGTCCAGTCGGGCGAAGCCGGCGGCATCACGCAGCACATCGGCGCCTATCAGGTCACGCTCCCAGACAAGTCGAAGATCACTTTCCTCGACACGCCTGGCCACGAAGCCTTCTCGGAAATGCGCCAGCGCGGCGCCAACGTCACCGACATCGTCGTGCTGGTGGTTGCGGCCGACGATGGGCTTCGCCCGCAGACGATCGAGGCGATCAACCACACTAAGGCCGCCGGCGTACCGATGATCGTCGCGATCAACAAGATCGACAAGCCCGAAGCCAAGCCGCAGAAGGTTCGCGAGGAACTACTCCAGCACGAGATCGTGGTCGAGGACATGGGCGGCGAGGTCCAGGACGTCGAAATCTCGGCGCTCAAGAAGTTGGGGCTCGACAAGCTGCTCGCGGCGATCGAGGCTCAGGCTGAATTGCTCGAATTGAAGGCCAACCCCGACCGCGCCGCCGAAGCGACCGTGATCGAGGCAAAGCTCGACAAGGGCCGCGGCCCGCTTGCCACCGTGCTCGTCCAGCGCGGCACGCTCAAGGTCGGCGACGTGTTCGTTGCCGGCGCGGTCTCGGGCAAGGTCCGGGCGATGCACGACGATCAGGGGCGCCCGGTCAAGGTCGCCGGTCCCTCGCTCCCGGTCGAAGTCCTCGGCCTCGGTGCCGTGCCGTCCGCCGGCGACCCGTTCACGGTCGTCGAGAACGAGGCGCGCGCGCGCGAAGTCGCCGCCTATCGCCAGGGCCTGCGCGACACCAAGCGCACCACCTCTGCGCCGATGAGCGTCGAGAACATGTTCGCCGACAAGGCCTCGACGATGATCGAGTTCCCGATCGTCGTGAAGGCCGACGTCCAGGGGTCAGCCGAAGCGATCGTCAATGCGCTTAACCGCCTGTCGACCGACGAGATCAAGGTCCGCATCTTGAACTCGGGCGTCGGCGCGATCACCGAGAGCGACGTCACTCTGGCCTCGGCCTCGGGTGCGCCGATCATCGGCTTCAACGTCCGCCCCAACGCCAAGGCGCGCGAAATCGCGACCCGTCACAAGGTCGAGCTGCGCTATTACGACGTCATCTATCACCTGACCGACTGGGCCAAGGGCGCGATGGCCGGCGAGCTCGGCCCCGAAATTGTCGAGACCGTCGTCGGCAAGGCAGAGATCCGCGACGTCTTCTCCGCCGGCAAGCATGGCAAGGCCGCCGGGCTGCTGGTGGTCGAAGGCATCATCCGCAAGGCGCTGAAAGCGCGTATCACGCGCGACGATGTCATCACCTACACCGGCGAAATCGCCTCGCTGCGCCGCTTCAAGGACGACGTCGCCGAGGTCCGCGCGGGCCTCGAGTGCGGCGTGACCTTCACCCAGAACTTCATTGACCTGAAGGCGGGCGACTACCTAGAGACTTACGAAGTCGAGGAGCGCGCAAGAACGCTTTAGATCATGCGCACCGTCGAAACCCCCGAAGGCCGCTCGGTCCGCCTGCTCCGCGTTGGCGAGCAAGTGCGCCACGTGCTGTCGGATATCCTCGCGCGCGGCGATGTGCATGACGAGACGCTCGCCAGCCATCTGGTCAGCGTCACCGAGGTGCGCATGACGCCCGACCTGCGTCATGCGATCGTGTTCGTGAAGCCGCTGCTCGGGCAGGATGAGGAAGCGGTGCTGAAAGCGCTCCGCACCAACACCGCATTCTTCCAGCGCGAAGTCGCTAACCGCGTCCGCACCCGATACGCCGCCAAGATAAAGTTCCGCGCCGACGAGAGCTTCGACGAAGGCGACAAGATCGATGCCATCCTGCGCTCCGAGCATGTCGCGCAGGATCTGACCGAGGAATGACCGACCTCGCCGTGGCGAAGGTCGGCGACGGCTCGCTCGCCGCGCCGATGAGCGGCGACGGATGCCGTGCCGAGCCTTTCGCCGAGCATCACCGAGCCGCGCTGAAAACCGCCTGTGCCGAGGATCAAGAAATCTGGTCGATCTTTTCGACCAGCTTCGCCCCCGACCATTTCGACGCAAATATCGACGTTCTCGCCGCCGACCCGCGCAACCATATCTTCGTCCTGTTCGACGGTGACACGCTGGCCGGAATGTCGAGCTTTCTCGGGATCGACGAAAGGCGCCAGACGGTCGAAATCGGTGCCACCTATTATCGCCCGTCACCGCGCGGTACCGGCTTTAACGCCCGCGTCAAGGACATGATGCTCGAACGGGCCTTCGCCTGCGGAACCCGCCGGGTCGAATTTCGCGTCGACAAGCGCAACTTCCGAAGCCTGGCGGCGTGCAAGAAGCTCGGCGCGGTGCGCGAGGGCGTACTTCGCGCCGACCGCATTACCTGGACCGGCCATGTCCGCGACACGGTATTGTTCGCGATCTTGCGCGATGAATGGCCGATCGCGGGCGGCGGCTGATGGCCAAGCTCTATTTCTATTATGCGGCGATGAACGCGGGGAAATCGACGAATCTGCTCCAGGCCGACTTCAACTATCGCGAGCGCGGCATGGCGACGATGCTATGGACGGCTGCTCACGACGACCGCGGCGGAACCGGCAAGATCGCCTCGCGACTCGGGCTCGAGGCGGAGGCGAATGCTTTCTCGGCCGACGTCGACCTGTTCGACGCGGTCATTCACGAACTGCTCAAGCGCAAGCTCGACTGCATCCTCGTCGACGAGGCGCAGTTCCTGACCCCCGCGCACGTCTTCCAGCTGTGCCGCCTCGCCGACCATCTCAAGATCCCGGTGCTTTGTTATGGCCTTAGGACCGACTTCCTCGGGGATCTGTTCCCCGGCTCCGCCGCGCTGCTCGCGTTGGCCGATGCGCTCATCGAATTGAAGGCGGTGTGCGAATGCGGACGCAAGGCGACGATGAACCTGCGCGTCGATGGCGAGGGCCACGCCATCACCGTCGGGGCGCAGACCGAAATCGGTGGCAACGACCGCTATATCGCGCTGTGCCGCCGCCACTTCTTCGACCGGCTGTGCGAGGGCGAAACGCGGCAGCTGAGCTTGGCGATCCCTAGGCTGTGATCAGCGGCTGGATTATCCTCGACAAACCGGTCGGGATCGGCTCGACCCCATGCGTCTCGGCGGTCAAGCGTGCGCTGCGCGAAGCGGGCGCGGCCAAGACCAAGGTCGGCCACGGTGGTACGCTCGACCCGCTCGCGTCCGGCGTGCTCCCGATCGCGCTCGGCGAAGCGACCAAGCTTGCCGGGCACATGCTCGACGCGAGCAAGTCCTATGATTTCACGATCAAATTCGGCGAACAGACCGATACGCTCGATCTCGAGGGCGCGGTCATCGCAATCAGCGATGTGCGTCCGAATATGGCCGAAGTCGACGCCGTCCTCGACCGCTTCCGCGGGCCGATCGAGCAGGTCCCACCGGTCTATTCGGCGCTGAAAGTCGACGGCAAGCGCGCCTACGACCTCGCCCGCGCTGGAGGACAGGTCCGGCTCAATACCCGCTCGGTGACGGTCCACGCGCTCATCCTCCAATCATCGGACGAGAGGAGCGCCACTTTCTCCGCCATCGTCTCCAAGGGCACCTACATCCGAAGCCTCGCCCGCGATATTGCCCTCGCGCTCGGCACCGTCGGCCATGTCACCATGCTCCGCCGTACCCAAGCCGGCCCGTTCGACCTTTCCCAATCGATATCGCTGGACAAATTGGCCGATCTTGCTAAGGCCCGCTTGCTTGATGGGGCGGTCCTCCCGCTCATCGCGGGGCTGGACGACATCCCGGCCCTCCCCGTCACTCCCGAAGAAGCCAAGCTGCTCCGCTTTGGACAGAAGCACGAACGGACGCTCGCGACACCGGGCATTGTCCTTGCCACCGACGCTGGTCGTCCGGTGGCACTGGTCGAAGCCGGAAACGATGGCCTTCGGGTCATCCGCGGGTTCAACATCTAATCAAGGAGTATCCGATGTCGATTACCGCCGAGCGCAAGCAGGAACTGATCACCGAACATGGTCGCGCCGAAAATGACACGGGTTCGCCCGAGGTCCAGATCGCGATCATCACCAGCCGCATCCTGACCCTGACCGAGCATTTTAAGACCCACGCGAAGGATAATCACTCGCGTCGCGGCCTGCTTATGATGGTCAACAAGCGCCGTTCGCTCCTCGACTATCTCAAGCGCGAGGACGCCAAGCGCTACACCGACCTGATCGCTAAGCTCGGGCTTCGCAAGTAATCTGGAAGGGCGCGTTGTTTGCGCAGTGTCTGATTCACGTTTTCAGCAGTCGCGCACAGCGCGGCTCCTGCCAACGATCAGGCTCTGGGCGGCCTCCTTTTTCGTAACGGGAAACCGGCAATTCGGCTGGCATCCCTGGGGCATTTTTTAGGCCCCGACCGATGGTGGACCGGCTGTCCCACCACGATGTCCCGGCCGCATCTGGCGCTCGGGTGAAGGAAACAACATGTTCAATGTAAAGACTGTGGAAATTGATCTCGGCGGCAAGACGCTAAAGCTTGAAACCGGGCGCGTTGCCCGCCAGGCCGACGGCGCCGTGATGGCGACCCTTGGCGAAACCGTGGTGCTGTGCGCCGTCACCGCCGCCAAGTCGGTCAAGCCGGGGCAGGACTTCTTCCCGCTGACGGTCCACTATCAGGAAAAATTCTCGGCTGCCGGGCGCATCCCGGGCGGCTTCTTCAAGCGCGAGCGCGGCGCGACCGAAAAGGAAACGCTGACCAGCCGCCTGATCGATCGCCCGATCCGTCCGCTGTTCCCGGAAGGCTTCTACAATGAAGTCCTCGTGATCGCGCAGGTTCTTTCCTACGACGGCGAGAACGAGCCCGACATCCTCGCGCTGATCGCCGCTTCTGCCGCCCTCACAATCTCGGGCGTGCCCTTCATGGGCCCGATCGGCGGCGCTCGCGTCAGCTACGAGAATGGCGAATACATCCTCAACCCGTCGCCTGAGCAGATCAAGTCGGGCGATCTCGACCTGGTCGTCGCCGGTACGATGGGCGCGGTGATGATGGTCGAATCCGAAGCCAAGGAACTTTCGGAAGAGGTCATGCTCGGCGCCGTGATGTTCGCTCAGGCCGCTTCCAAGAAGGTTTGCGAAGGAATCATCCAGCTCGCCGAGAAAGCCGCCAAGGATCCGTGGGATCTCGCCACCAGCGACGCGAAGACCGCCGCCAAGGCCAAACTTAAGACCGCAGTCGGCAAGGACATCGAAGCCGCCTACAAGCTGACCGACAAGGGTGAGCGCTCCAAGGCACTGGCGCTCGTTCGCGACAAAGCCAAGGAGGCGTTCACCGACGCCACCGCGCAGGAGCAGATGTCTGCGTCCAAGGCGGTCAAGTCGCTCGAAGCCGACATCGTCCGCACCGCGATACTCAAGGACGGCCGCCGCATCGATGGTCGCGACACCAAGACCGTTCGCCCGATCGAGGCGATGGTCGGCTTCCTGCCGCGCACCCACGGCTCGGCGCTGTTCACCCGCGGCGAGACGCAGGCGATCTGCACCACCACGCTCGGCACCAAGGACAGCGAGCAGATGATCGACGGGCTCGACGGCCTGTCCTACTCGCGATTCATGCTCCACTATAACTTCCCGCCCTATTCGGTCGGAGAAGTCGGCCGCTTCGGCGCTCCCGGGCGCCGCGAAATCGGTCATGGCAAGCTGGCGTGGCGCGCGCTGCACCCGATGCTGCCGTCGAACGAGGATTTCCCCTACACGATCCGCGTCCTCTCCGACATCACCGAGAGCAATGGCTCCTCGTCGATGGCGACGGTCTGCGGCGGTTCGCTGTCGATGATGGACGCGGGCGTTCCGCTGATCCGTCCGGTCGCGGGCATCGCCATGGGTCTGATCCTTGAAGGCAAGGACTTTGCGGTCATCAGCGACATCCTCGGCGACGAGGATCACCTTGGCGACATGGACTTCAAGGTCGCCGGCACCAGCGAGGGCATCACTAGCCTTCAGATGGACATCAAGGTCGCCGGGATCACCGAGGAGATCATGAAGGTCGCTCTCGCCCAGGCGAAGGACGGCCGCGCGCACATCCTCGGCGAAATGGCGAAAGCACTCGACCATGAGCGTTCGGAGCTGTCGGCCCACGCGCCCCGCATCGAGACGATGTCGGTGCCCAAGGACAAGATCCGCGAGATCATCGGCACCGGCGGCAAGGTCATCCGCGAAATCGTTGCAACGACCGGCGCCAAGGTCGACATCGACGACGAGGGTGTGATCAAGATCTCGTCAAGCGACGTCGCCCAGATCGAGGCCGCTCGCGCCTGGATCCATGGCATCGTCGCCGAGCCCGAGATCGGCACGATCTACACCGGCAAGGTCGCCAACATCGTCGATTTCGGCGCGTTCGTGACTTTCATGCCGGGCAAGGACGGGCTCGTCCACGTGTCCGAAATCCGCAACGAGCGGGTCGAGAATGTCCGCGACGTGCTGAGCGAAGGCCAGGACGTCAAGGTTAAGCTACTCGAGGTTGACCAGCGCGGCAAGGTCCGCCTGTCGATGCGCGTCGTCGACCAGGAAACCGGTGCCGAGCTGGAGGACACGCGTCCCCCGCGTGAAGCACGCGAGGGCGGCGACCGTCCCCGCGGAGATCGTCCCGACCGCGGCCCGCGCCGTGACGGCGGCGGTGGTCGTGGTCCGGGCGGCGGCGAAGGCCGTGGCCCCGGTAGCGGTGACCGTGGTCCGCGCCGTGACGGCGGCGATCGTGGACCAAGGGGCGAAGGTCGGGGTGGCGACGGCGGTGCCCGTGGTGGCGATCGTGGCCCACGTCGTGAAGGTGGCAACAGCGACAACGGCCCCGCGCCCGAGTTCGCGCCGGCCTTCCTGACCGGCGGCAGTGACAACGACTAAGCTTTCGGCCTAGTGCCACTGCAACGAAAGGCCCCGCAGCGATGCGGGGGATATAATGATAGCTGCCAATAATTTATTTTATGACCACACCCGCCTGGCCCAATGGTCGGGCGGGTAGCTTAGATGTCGTTCTAAATGTCTTGGAGTGCTGAAAAGCCGACCGTCCGCTTCTAGCGGCTGCTCTATCAGTCGCGAATGGCGCAAATTGTGAAGGATATCGGATGCCGGCAGGCGTACGCTATCCTTCAAAGCGGGAAGCCTCGGGCCACGAGTGCTGACCTATGGGGATTTCGGTTTTCGCTGCGTTATGGGGCGGGCGCACCGGTTGGCGGGACGCGCATCGGCGGCTCGGAACGTGGC
>JANMWM010000035.1:0-31795 GCA_031394005.1 Sphingomonas sp. | reverse complement strand
CGTCGTCGGCTGAAGTGGCGTACCGTGGCGGTCGATGGCGACCCCGCCGAAATCATGTTCCTCAAACGTCAGCCCGAGCCCCCGCGCTTCCGACAGGAGCGCGAGGCAGGCTACGGCTTGTTTGGTGACTTCGGGCCCGATGCCGTCACCGGGGAGGACGATAATCTTCGGCACGGTTCAAGCGGCGCGCGGTTGGGCGAGCTGGGCAATTCGGACGTTGCGAACCGCTTCGGCGTTGCTTGCCGCGTCGATGTAGGCCGAGACGAAGCAGGGCAATATGTCGCGGCCGCGGGCACGCCCCGCGTAGAGTTCGCCGTCGACCTCGAGGGTGATTTCGGTAAGGACGTTGGCGCCCTGGCCGTCAGGGGCGGGTTCGCTGGCATCGACCGCAATATATTGCATGTCGAGTTGATCGACCCGCGCGGGCAGGTTCATCATCTGGCTGACCGCAAGGAAGGCGGCGTCGAGCGCGCCGGGAGCCGAGGCGATGTCGGTCACCCGGCCGCGCTCGCCATGCTCCAGCTCGATCCGCGCGACCGGCCACGCGTTGGCCGAAACGGGCGAGCGGATGTCGACCTTGTTCAACTTCCACAGTCGCTCGGGCGCACCGGTGTCGATGCCGCTGAGCAGCGACAGGAGGCGCGCCGAGTCGACGATGCCGATCTCGTCGGCGATCGTCTTGAAGGCGACAAAGGCGCGGTCCAATCGATCGCCTTCGAGGATGAAGCCAAGTGATTTGGCGCGGGCGGCGAGCGCGTGGCGCCCGCTGTGCTTGCCGAGAATGATGCCCTCGACGGCAAGTCCGATATCTTCCGGTTTCATGATTTCGTAGGTCTCCGGGTTCTGTAACACACCGTGCTGGTGAATGCCGGCTTCGTGCGCGAACGCATTGGCGCCGACGATCGACTTGTTGCGCGGGGGTGGAGAGTTGGTGACCTGGGCCAGCGTGTGACTGGCGGCCATGATCTGCTTCGTGTCCACCCCGGTGGTTACTCGGAAAGTATCGGCGCGGGTTTTCAGTGCCATGACCACATCCTCGAGTGCGCAATTGCCGGCGCGCTCGCCGATGCCGTTGACGGCGCATTCGATCTGGCGCGCGCCACCACGGACGGCGGCGAGCGAATTGGCGACCGCCATGCCGAGATCGTCGTGGCAATGGGTCGAAAAGATCGTGCCCTCGGGGCGGTCGACGTGCTGACCGAGGAACCGGAACAGCTCATAAATTTCGTCGGGGGTGGTGTAGCCGACAGTGTCGGGGACGTTGAGTGTGGTCGCGCCGGCGGCGGCGGCGGCGGAGAGGCACTCGACGAGGAAGTCGCGCTCGGTGCGGATCGCGTCCTCGGCGGAGAATTCGACGTCGTCGACAAGGCTGCGGGCGTGCGCGACCGAGGTGCGGATGTTTTCCAGCACCGTCTCGCGGCTCATGTGGAGCTTGCTGTCGCGGTGGATCGGGCTGGTGCCGAGGAAGACGTGGATGCGCTTGCGGATTGCGGGGGAGAGCGCCTTCGCCGAGGCCTCGACGTCGCCGCGGGTGGTGCGCGATAGCGAGCAGATGATCGGGCCGTCAATCTCGCGCGCGATTGCCTCGATCGCCTTGAAGTCGCCGGGCGAGGCGGCGGCAAAGCCGGCTTCGATGACGTCGACCTTCAGCGCGGCGAGGGCCCGCGCCATGCGCAGCTTGGCAGTTTCGGTCATCGAGAAGCCCGGGGCCTGCTCGCCGTCGCGCAACGTGGTGTCGAAGATGCGGACGATATCGGTCATTGGACGGATCCTGACGGAATGGAGACGGAGGAGACGCCGATTAGGCGTTTCAATTGCAAATCGAGGACGTTGAGGCGGCGGCTGGCATCACGCGGCACGAGGTCGAGGGTCATCGAGGCGGCATCGCCCGTCTCGTGCATCGAGAGGCCGCGCAGGATGAACCCGCGCCGCTCGACGAGCGTGACGATCCGCCCGATCGCGCCTTCACCGGGGGCGAAGCGGATGGTGATCTGGGCGGGCTCGGTCACCAGCGGGTTTCCAGCATCTGGACGTTGGACGAGTTGGGCGGGACGAGCGGCCAGACATTCTCGCGCGGGTCGATGCGGACGTGGCACAGAACGGGGCCGCTGGTCGCCAGCAGCCGGTCGATCGCGCCGTCGACTTGCGTGCGGTGGTCGATGGTGAAGGCCTCGATCCCGAACGAGCGCGCGACTTCGGCGAAGTCGGGGTTGTCGGAGAGGTCGATCTCGGAGAAATTCTCGTCGAAGAACAGCTCCTGCCATTGGCGGACCATCCCTAGCTGGCTATTGTCGAGCAGCACGATCTTGAGCGGCAGGCGGTAGCGCCGCAGCGTCGCCAGCTCGTGGATGTTCATCATGATCGAACCGTCGCCCGAAACGGTGATGACGGTCGCGTCGGGCTCGGCAAGCAGCGCGCCGATGCCGGCGGGAATGCCGTAGCCCATCGTGCCCAGACCGGCGCTGGTGAGGTGCGCCTGGGGGCGGACGAAGCGGCAATGCTGCGCGACCCACATCTGGTGCTGGCCGACGTCGCAGGTGAAGATCGCCTTGTCGCCGGCGCGCTCGGACAGGGCTTTAAGCATGGCGGGGGCGTAGACGCCGTGGCCGGGGGCGTCGTAGGCGATTGCCCATAATTTCTTCTGCGCGGCGCACTGGTCGCGCCAGGCTTGGGCGTCGCCGGGGGTGGCAGTGAGCGCGCCGAGCATGGTTGCCAGGTCACCGGCGAGCGCGACCTCGGGGCGACGCAGCTTGCCGATTTCGGCGGGGTCGCCGTCGAGGTGGATGACCTTGGCATTGGGGGCGAAGGTGTCGAGCTTGCCCGTGGCGCGGTCGTCGAAGCGCGCGCCGACGCACATCAGCAAATCGCAATTGTCGATCGCGACATTGGCGCCGCGGGTGCCGTGCATGCCGAGCATGCCAAGGTAAGAGGCGGTGTCGGTCGGGATCGCGCCGAGCCCGCGCAGGGTGGCGACCGAAGGGATGCCGGTGCGCTCGGAAAAGGCGCGCAGGGCGGCTTCCGCGCGGGCAATGCCGATGCCTCCGCCGAAATAGAGAATGGGCTGGCGGGAGGCGGCGATGAGCGCGTTGGCTTTCGCAATTGCTGGCTCGTCGAGCGGGACGGCGGCGACCGCGGGGAGCGTGACCGGCGCGGGCGAGGCGGTCATGATCGTGACGTCCTTGGGCAGGTCGATCAGCACCGGGCCGGGGCGGCCCGAGCGCGCGATCTCGAACGCCTCGGCGAAGATGCGCGGGATGTCGGCGGTATCGCGGATGACATAGCTGTGCTTCACGATCGGCAGCGTGATCGCGAAAATATCGACTTCCTGGAAGGCGTCGGTGCCCATCAGGTGAGTTGCAACCTGGCCGGTGATGGCGACCATGGGCACGCTGTCCATGAAGGCGTTGGCGATTCCGGTGACGAGGTTAGTCGCGCCGGGGCCCGAGGTCGCGAGGCACACGCCGGGGCGGCCTGTAACCCGGCCATAAGCGTCGGCGGCGAGCGCGGCGGCCTGTTCGTGGCGGACGAGGATGTGGGTCAGCGACGATCCGGGCAGCGCGTCATAAACGGGCATGATCGCGCCGCCCGGATAACCGAAGATGTGGGTCACGCCTTCGCGCTCGAGCGCCTGGACGACCAGCCGCGCCCCGCTGAGCGGCGCAGGCTGGGGAGCCGTGAGTGCGTCGTCAGGGCGGGGAGCGGCATTGGTCATCTCAGGCGGCCTTTGCTTCGGTTTTCGGTTCGGTTTTCGTTTCGGTGTTGAGCCACGCCATGTGGCTGCGCAGTTCCGCGCCGACCTTTTCGAGCGGCAGCTCGAGGTCCGCCTGCATCATCGCGTCGTAATTCTTCTTGCCGGTCTCGTTCTCGGCGATCCAGTCGCGTGCGAACTGACCCGACTGGATGTCGGTGAGGACTTCCTTCATCCGAGCCCTGGTCTCGGCGTTGATAACGCGGGGGCCCGAGACGAGGTCGCCATATTTGGCGGTTTCGGAAATGAAGCTGTGCATCTTTGCGAGCCCGCCCTCATAAAGCAGGTCGACGATCAGTTTCAGCTCATGAAGGCATTCGAAATAGGCGACTTCGGGCTTGTAGCCGGCCTCGACCAGCGTTTCGAACCCGGCATTGATCAGCTCGCTGGCGCCGCCGCACAACACGGCCTGCTCGCCGAACAGGTCGGTTTCGGTCTCTTCCTTGAAGGTGGTTTCGATTGCGCCGGCGATGGTGCCGCCGATGCCCGACGCGTAGGCCATCGCCTTGTCGCGGGCGGTACCGGTTTTGTTCTGGTGGACGGCGACCAACGCGGGGACGCCGCGGCCGATTTCAAATTCGCGGCGGACGAGGTCGCCCGGGCCCTTGGGGGCAACGAGGATGACATCAATGTCTTCGCGCGGCGCAATCTGGCCATAGAGCACCGAAAATCCGTGGGCGACGAGCAGCGCTGCGCCGGGCGCGAGATTGGGGGCGATGTCATCGGCATAGACCGAGCGGTGCGCCATGTCGGGGGTCAGCAACGCGACGAGTCCGGCTTCCTTCGCCGCGTCGGCTGGGGTTACGGTGCGGAAGCCGTCGGCGCGCGCGGTGCGGTCGGCTTTGCCACCGGGGCGGGCGCCAACGATCACCTCATGGCCGCTGTCGCGTAGGTTGCGGGCGTGGGCCCGGCCCTGGCTGCCATAGCCGATGATCGCGATCGTCTGGCCTTTGAGCGCGGCGCGATTGACGTCTGCTTCGGTGTAAATTCGTTCCACGTTCAGTCTCCCTGTTCTTGTTGTTCGGTCAAAAGAAAACCCCCACTCCGGGGGAGCGGGGGTCGGTCTGTTTCCGGTCCTTTGTGGACCAATCAGCCGATCGCCGCCCCATCAATGGAGGGAATAAGTACGAGCGTAAGGAGCGCGTGCGCGAGGACGAGCGTGGACAGGGCCCGCGTCACGTCTTCATTGCTGAACGCTGTCATCGTCACGATCGCGAATCTCTCTGATCGGAAACCCGTTTGGGATCCCGTTGGACGTAGTCTTAGACACAGCGAAGTTAATGAAGCAAGTAGAAAGCGTCTTGTGGACGCGATTTTGGGGACTATGGAGTGGGCGCAACAGGGGCTCCGGGGGCGGAGTCACGGTATCCCGAACGCAGGAATTGCCCATGGTTTCCGACAATTGGCCGTCGCGTGAAATGGTCGAGGGGCCTGCTCGGGCTCCGGCGCGGGCGATGCTTAATGCGGCGGGCTATGATGCCGATGCGCTGGCGAAACCGATGATCGCGATCGTCAACAGCTGGTCGACAGTGACGCCGTGCAACATGCATCTGCGCGGGCTCGCCGAGCATGTGCGGCGGGGGATTCTGGAGGCGGGGGGAACGCCGGTCGACTTCAACACGATCGTCGTGACCGATGGAATCGCGATGGGCACCAAGGGCATGCGCGCGTCGCTGATGAGCCGCGAAGTGATCGCCGATTCGGCCGAGCTGGCGGTGCGCGGGCATTCGCTCGACGGGGTGGTGTTCCTGGTCGGGTGCGACAAGACGATCCCGGCGGCGGCGATGGCTGCGGCGAGAATGGATTTGCCGAGCGTGATTTTATACGGCGGGTCGATCATGCCGGGGCGGCTCGGCGACCGGAAGCTGACGATCCAGGACGTGTTCGAAGCGGTCGGAGCGCATAGCGCGGGAACGATCGACGACGAAGGGCTGAAGGCGGTTGAGCAGGCGGCGTGCCCGGGGGCGGGTGCTTGCGGCGGGCAATTCACGGCGAACACGATGGCGCTGGCGATGACCTTCCTTGGGCTGTCGCCGATTGGGCTAAACGATATTCCCGCGGTTCACCCGGCCAAGAACGAGGCGGCGGCCGAGGCCGGGCGCGTCGCGGTGGCGGCGGTCAAGGCGGGGCTCAATGCGCGGCAGATGATTACGCCAACGGGGCTTCGCAACGCGGCGGTAGCGGGGTCGGCGACGGCCGGGTCGACTAACCTCGTGCTGCATTTGCTCGCGATTGCGCGCGAGGCGGGATTGGGCGAGGATCAGTTTGCACTGCCGATCTTCGACGAGGTGTCGCGCAAGACCCCGGTGATCGCGGACCTGAAGCCCGGCGGGCGCTATATGGCGCCGGACATGAGTGCGGCGGGCGGATCCGCGCTGCTTGGACAACGGCTGCAGGAGGCGGGGCTGCTGGTCGATGCGCCGACGGTGACGGGCAAGTCGCTGTTCGCGAGTTTTGAGGGGGCGAAGGAGTCACCGGGGCAGGAGGTAATCGTCACCGCCGCCAACCCGATCAAGCAGCGCGGCGGGTTCGGCGTGCTGTTCGGCAATATCGCGCCCGAGGGCTGCGTGGTGAAGCTTGCTGGGCACGAGCAGATGCTCATGGACGGGCCGGCCAAGGTCTATGACGGCGAGGAGGCGTGCTTCGCGGCAGTCACGCATGGCGAGATTGAGCCGGGCGACATCGTCGTGATCCGCAACGAAGGGCCGGTCGGCGGGCCGGGGATGCGCGAGATGCTGGCGATCACCGCCGCGATCCAGGGGCGCGGGCTGGGCGAGAGCGTGGCGTTGGTCACCGATGGACGATTCTCGGGCGCGACCTATGGGTTCATGGTCGGGCATGTCGCGCCCGAGGCGGCGCTCGGCGGGCCGATTGCGAAGCTGCGCACGGGTGACCGGGTGATGATCGATGTCGAGCGGCAGGTGATTGAGACCGATGCCGATCTGGATGCGCGCGAGGTGCCGGCGCTGAAGGCGCGCGGGGCGGGATCAAGCGGGGCGTTTGCGAAATATGCGATGCTGGTCGGATCGGCGTCGCAGGGCGCAGTGACGAGCGGGGCGGACCGCTAGGCGGGGACTGTCAGCAGGGCTTCGAGCGCGCTTAGATCCGGCGCGATGCAGTCCTTGTGGCTGGGGCGCGAGAGGATCGCGGCGAGGGCTGGGGGGGCTTCGATGGCCTTGCCGGTGAGCGGTTCAATGACGTCGGCGAATTTGTAGGGGTGCGCGGTGGCGGCGATTAGCCACGGGCGCTCGGTGCGTTGGGCCTCGGGGAGACGCGCGTGGGCTTCGGCGGCGGCGGCGGAGTGGGGGCACCAGAGGTAATCCGCTTGGTCGGCGAGGATGCGCGCCTTGATCGCTTCGTCGGTGACTAGCTCGACCGATACGTCGCGCTGGGCCGGGTCGAGGGCGATAAGGCGTTCGAAATTGCTCGGCGCGCCGACGTCCATCGCGTTGGCGATTGTCGCGATTGACGCGCGCGGCTGGTAGGTGCCGGTCGCGGCCCAGTCGGCGAGGGTGCGGTTTTCGTTGGTCGCCAAGACAATCGGGCCGATCGGGGCGCCCATTGCGCGCGCGTAGGCGGCAGCGAAGCCGTGGCCGAGGTTGCCAGTCGGGATGACGAAGCCAGGTCTTTGGCCGGTCTCGGCAAGGATACGGGTCGCGGCGTACGCGACATAGGCCATTTGGGGCATCAGGCGACCGATGCTGATGCTGTTGGCCGACGTCAGGTTAAGCGCCTTGGTCATCGCGGGGTCGGCGAAGGCGGCCTTGGCGAGGCGCTGGCAATCGTCGAAGTCGCCATCAACTTCGATCGCTCGGACGGGGGCTTTCCAGCAGGTCAGCTGGTGCTCCTGGAAGGGGGAGACGCGGCCCTTGGGATAGAGGATCACGGCGCGGACGGAGGACCGCCCTTCGGCCGCGCAGCCGACCGCGCCGCCGGTGTCGCCCGAGGTCGCGGCGAGGACGGTCAGCGGGTGGGCGGGGTCGCCGAGGCGGCCGAGGCACTCCATCAGGAAGCGCGCGCCGAAGTCCTTGAACGCGCCGGTCGGGCCATGGGACAGCTCGAGCGCTCGGCGGCCATCGGGGAGAGTCGCAATCTCGAGCGGAAAGGTGAAAGCCCCGGCGCAAATGGCCTGGAGGTCGGGAGCGAGCGCGTCGCCGGCAAAGAAGGGGGCGAGGAAACGGGCGGCGAATTCGGGGAGCGGGAGCGGGAGCGTCGGGTCGATGTCGGCGGTCGGTCGCTGCTCGGGCAGGTAGAGACCGCCGTCGGGGGCGGCGCCAGCGCGGATGGCGGCGCTGAGGGTGACGGCGGGGGCGGTTCCGCGGGTCGAGACGAAGCGCATTATTCGACCCTCTCGGCGAGAACTTCGAGGCGGGCGCCGGGGGAATCGAGCGCGGCGCGGTAGGCGCTCGCGGCAAGACCGGTATCGAGGAACGCCCAGCGCATCGCTTCCTCGACCGCGTCGGCGTCCTCGTTGCGTGCCCAGGCGAATACAGAAGGCCCCGCCCCCGAGAAGGAGCAACCGAGCGCGCCGGCTCCCCTGGCCGCCGCCTGGACGGCGGGGAGTTGAGGGAGAAGATGAGCGCGCTGCGGTTCGATGAGGATGTCCTCGAAACTGTCGCGGATGAGCGCGAGGTTGGCGGTGGTGCAGCCGGCGATGAAGGCGGCGAGGCGGCGACTGTGCTCGACGACGAGCTTTAGCGGCACCTCGGGCATGAGGATAGCGCGCGCCATGCGGGTCTCGATCTGCGCGGCGGGGTGGAACAGGATGGTTGTCAGGCCGGGGGGGACGGGCAGGCTCGTCACGCCGATCGGGTCGAGCCGCGAGGCGAGGACGAGGCCGCCGATGAGGCTCGCCATGACATTGTCCCAATGCGGCGGGTCGGAGGCCACGCGCTCGCCCTCGAGGCAGAAGGGGAACAGGTCCTCGAGGGTGAAGGGATCGTCGAGCAGCGCGTTGACCGCGACTGCGGCGGCGACCGCGGAGGCGGCCGACCCGCCCATCCCGGCGGACATCGGGACACCCTTGTCGATCGACAGGCGCGCGCCGAAGCTGGCCCCGGCGGCGGCAAGGACTGCGGCGGCGGCGGCGAGCGCGGTATTCTTGCGGGGTTCAGCGGGAAGGGACGAGACAAGGCCCGAGACCTCGCCCAGGCGCACCCCCGGTTCGTCTTCGCGCACTGCCGTCACCGTATCGCGCGCGGCGTCGAGCGACTGGCCTAGGATGTCGAACCCGACCATGACATTGCCGATGCTCGCGGGCGCGCTGGCCTTGGCAGAGAGGGCCGTGATTTTGGCGGGCATCAGGCGGTCATTCGCAACGGGACGACGCCCGACCCGGCGGTCGGCGCGGCGCGCTGGCACGGGGCGGCGCGCTGCAGGTCCATGACGTCGGCCATGACCGAGGCGGCGGTCGGCCAGCGACCCGCGCCATGGCCGTGAACTTCGTGGACGCGACCGTCGACGGCGGTGATAAGAACGCTGTTTTCGGTGTTGGTGACCTTGGCCAGCGGGTGGCTGGCAGGAAGGCTTTCGATGCGGACCGAGGTTTCGACCTTGCCGTCGCAGAGCAGGCGGGCGCGGCTGACCTGTTTCAGGACCTCGCCGCGGGCGAGGGCGGCGAGAATCGATTCGGCGGTGACGGTGCTTAGCGAATCCTTGGGGATGTCGTCGGCGGCGACCGCGACCCCCATCGCGTCACGGACGAGCAGGGAGAGCTTGTAGGCGGCGTCGTGGCCGTCGACGTCGGAGGTCGGATCGGCCTCTGCGAAGCCCAGTTCCTGCGCCTTGGCGATGGCGCGGTCGAACGACCAGCCATTGGCGAGGCGGGCGAGGAGGAAGTTGACGGTGCCGTTAACGACGCCTTCGAGCGCGACAATTCCGGGCTCCTTGGCGAGCCTCGCGACGGCTTCGAGAACGGGAGCTCCGCCACCCACCGCGCCTGAGTAAAGCAATTTCGAATTGCCCTTTGCGGCATTGGCGTGGAGAGCGTCATAATGGGCGGCGACGACGGCTTTATTCGCGGTGACGACGTGGATTCCCGAGCGCAGCGCGTCGCACAGTTCGTCGGCATATTCGTGCGCGCCGCCCATCGTCTCGACGACGATGTCGACTTCGCCGGTCATCGCCTCGGCCAAGCTGTCCGTGTAGAGCGAGGGATTGTCGCGGCGGTCAGGGGACCGGACGAGGACCCTGTTGAGCAGGAACAGGTCGGGGCGCTTGAGCAGGTAGGTCATCACGCCCGCGCCGACGGTGCCGCAGCCGAGCAAGGCCACACGGAGCTTGGCCCGCTGGAGCGGGAGCGATTTCACCATTGGCAGGTCGGCGATGGTAGTTTCCTCGGCCGAGCCCATCGCGGCGACCTCGATCAGGACGTCGTGCGCCTCGGCGGCGTGGATCGCTTTTTCCTGGATGAGGCCGCCGCTGACCTTGGCGGCGTCGGCGTAGGACAGCCGGGCGAAGCGTTCGGCGAGCGGGTTGCGCGCGGGGTCCAGGTCGTAAACGCCGTCGACGTCCTTGATCAGGCGGACACGGTGGGCGTCGAGGCGGGCGGCGAAGAACACCGCGGTGAGATCGGTGCCGCCGCGACCCAGCGTGACGACGCCATGGTCGCAATGGCCAGCGGTGAAGCCGGGGACGACGAGCACGTCATGGTCGGCGAGCCTGGCGAGGACGGCGTCGGCGTCGAGGCCGGTGAGGGTCGAATCGAGCGGGTCGCCCTCCGCGACGAGGCCCATCTCGTGCGGGTCGAGGGTGGTGGCGCGGACCCCGATCTGGCCCAGTGCAAGGGCGAGCAGCGCGGCCGAGTGAAGCTCGCCGGTGCGCGCGACGCGGGCAAGGAGCAGGGGCTGTTCGCCGCCGACGCGCATACCCTGGTTGAGGAGGGCGTCGGTCTCGCCGGCGAGCGCCGAGACGACCGCGACGACCTTCTCGCCTTCGCGGACGTGGCGGTAGCATTCATTGGCGACCGCAGCGTAATCGCCCTCGGTTTCAAGCACGCTCGAGCCGAACTTGAGCACGCACAGGCGTTTCGGGGCAGGCTGGTGGTCCATCAAGGTCACTTTCGTCGAATAGGGCGGTCGGGCCATAAAAAAACCCGCTCGCCGTGGTTGGGGGAGCGGGTCGGAAATTCGGTGATGACGTCGATGATCAGCCGATATTTCCCCGCGGACGGGTAATAATCGTGGTGGTCATCGAGGCGGTCGCGGTGGTCATATCGGAGTTGCTCTTGCGGCGGATGCGGGGGCGAGGTCAAGCACAAAGGGTAATTTGGGATCCCGTTTGCGCGATTTTCGCCGACGAGCGGTGCTTCAGCGCAACGTTCATGGCCGGGCGCGACCGCCACCCCGGACGATGTATTTGAAGCTTGTCAGCTGGTCGGGGCCGACTGGGCCTCTGGCGTGGAGCTTGCCGGTGGCGATCCCGATTTCGCCACCGAAGCCGAACTCGCCGCCGTCGGCGAACTGGGTCGAGGCGTTCCAGATGACGATCGCGGCGTCGACCCGGTCGAGGAAGATAGTGGCGGCGGACTCGTCGGCGGCGATGATCGCCTCGGTGTGACCGGTGCCATAGCGGCGGATGTGGCCCATCGCCTCGTCGAGCCCGGTCACGGTGCGGATGGCGAGAATGGGGGCAAGATATTCGGTCGACCAGTCGGCCTGGATCGCGGGGGTCATGGGGAGGATGGCCCGGGCTTCGTCGTCGCCGCGAAGTTCGCACTCGCCGAGTGCTTTGGCGATGCGGGGGAGGAGTGAAGGCGCGACGGAGCGGTCGATCAGCAGGGTCTCGGTCGCGCCGCAGACCGAGGTGCGGCGCATCTTGGCGTTGGCGACGAGCTCGACCGCCATCGCGGGGTCTGCCGAGGCGTGGACGTAGGTGTGGCACAGGCCCTCGAGGTGGCCCAACGTCGGGACTCGCGATTCGCGAGTGACTCGTTCGACGAGGGGCGCGCCGCCGCGCGGGATGATCAACTCGATCGCGCCGTCGAGGCCTTCGAGCATCAGCCCAACGGCGTCGCGGTCGGGGGTCGGGACGAGCTGGACGATGTGCGGGGGAAGGCCGGCCTCGGCGAGTCCCGCCTGAAGCGCGGCGTCGATTGCCTGGCAGCTGGCGAAGGCTTCGGAGCCCGGGCGCAGGATGACGACATTGGCCGAGCGGAGGCACAAGGCGGCGGCGTCGGCGGTGACGTTGGGGCGGCTTTCGTAGATCATGCCGATGACGCCGATGGGGGTGCGGATGCGACTGATGTCGAGGCCGCTCGGCGGGGTCCAGCGCGCCATTTCCTCGCCGATGCGGTCGGGCAGCGCGGTGATCATGTCGAGCGAGGCGGCCATGCTGTCAACGCGGGTTTCGTCGAGGCGGAGGCGATCGACGAGGCGGGTAGCGGCGGCGACATCCTTCGCGTTGGCGGCGAGGATGGCGGGGGTCGCGGCGCGCAGGTGGCGGGCCATCGCCGAGATGCCCGCGCTGCGTTGCTCGCCCCGGACCGAGCGCAGTGCGTCGGCGGCGGTGCGGGCATTGCGGCCGATGGTCAGCATGTCGTCGCGCAGGGTCATAGCATCACCAGATCGTCGCGGTGGATGAGTTCGTCGCGGCCGGCAAAGCCGAGGCGGGCTTCGATGGCGGCACTGGTGAGGCCGGCGATGGCAGCAGCGTCGGCGGACCCGTAGGCGGCGATTCCCCGCGCGAGCTCATGGCCGGTTGGGTCGAGAACGCGGACGCATGCACCGCGGTCGAAGCGACCCTCGACGCGGGTCACGCCGGCGGGGAGTAGGCTCTTGCCCCTGCCGAGAGCGCGGGCGGCGCCGTCGTCGATGGTCAGCGATCCGGCAGGAGCGAGGCTCGACTTGATCCAGCCTTTGTAGGCCGAGGCGGGGGAGCCCGAGGCGGCGATCAGGGTGGCGCGTTCGCCCGAGAGGAGGCGCGCGAGCGGGTGGGGTTCGGTCCCCGAAGCGATGATCGTGGCGCAGCCGAAGCCGCTGGCGAGTCGCGCGGCGGCGAGCTTGGTGCGCATTCCGCCAGTGCCGACGCCCGAAGCGCCTGATCCGCCGGCGCCGGCCTCGGCCTCGCGGGTCACGGCGGCGAGATAGGGGATGAACTGCGCGTCGGGGTCGCGGCGGGGGTCGGCGGAGTAAAGGCCGCCGACGTCTGACAGGAGGACCAGCAGGTCGGACCGGACGAGCTGCGCGGCGCGGGCGGAAAGGCGGTCGTTGTCGCCGAACTTGAGCTCGTCGGTGGCGACGCTGACATTCTCGTTGATGATCGGCAGCCCGCCCGCGCCGAGCAGGACGTCGAGCGTGGCGCGGGCGTTGAGTGCGCGGCGGCGCTGTTCGGTGTCGTCGAAGGTGAGCAAGAGCTGCGCGGTGGGGATGGCATGGGGGGCGAGGGCGCGCTCCCACGCCTGCATGAGGAGCGCCTGGCCGGCGGCGGCGGCGGCTTGCTTGTGGTCGAGGCGGGCCGAGCGGGGGAGCTTCAGGTGGCGGCGGCCGAGGGCGACTGCGCCCGAGGAGACGATGATGAGCTGTTTGCCCGATTGGCGGAGCGAGGCGATGTCGTCGCCGAGCGAGGCGAGCCAGTCGTGGCGCGGGCGGTCGTCGGACCCGATCAGCAATGATGAGCCGACCTTGACCGTGACGCGGCTGGCGGCGGTGAGGGTCGCGGCGACGTCGGGGTGGGGGGACGCGCTGGTCATCTTGGCGTCCATGGCGACGGGATCCCAACTTGACAAGTTGGCGCTGCCTTCGGATGGCCTAGGGATGGCCAATGCCGACCCTCTTTCCACTCCCGAGGCGCCGCCGAAGCTAGACGATCTGCGCGTCGAGATCGATGCGCTTGACGATGCGCTGCTCGCGCTGTTCGAACGGCGGATGGGGGTGGCGATCAAGGTTGCGCGGCTGAAGGGGGACGATGGGCTGCTCAAGCTCCGGCCCAGGCGCGAAAGCGCGATCGTGGCGCGGCTGGCGGCGAAGGCGAGCATCGCGACGCCTGAGCTGATCGCGCATGTGTGGCGCGAGTTGATGGCGCACAGCCGGCATTCGCAGGCCGAAATGACGGTGCAGCTATACGCTCCGAATGCGGCAGTGGCGCTGCGTGAGGCGGCGCGCGAGCGGTTCGGGCGGGTCACGCCGATCGTCGCGGCGGAGTCTCCGGGGGCAGCGCTGGCGGCGGCGGCGGCGGGCGAGGTGGTGGCGCTGATCGAGCTTGACGGGCGCGCGTGGGAGTTGCCCGAGGGGGTGCGGATTTTCGGTGCTGTCGAGACGGCGGGCGGACGGGCGGTGATGGCGGGACGGATGGCTAAGGCTGATATCCCGGACGACGAATTGACGGCGATCGCGGCGGTGCTTGGGGTGGGGGCATGAGCGGCGATCAGCTGACGGCTAGCGCTTCGGGGGCGCTCACAGGCACGATCGCGGTGCCGGGGGACAAGTCGATGTCTCATCGTGCGCTGATCCTTGGCGGGCTCGCCGAGGGGGTGACCAAGATTCACGGACTGCTCGAGGGCGAGGATGTGCTTCACACTGCGCGCGCGGTGGAAGCGCTGGGGGCAAGCGTCGAGCGGATCGGAACGGGCGAGTGGCGGGTCGAGGGGCGCGAGTGGGTCAGCCCGGACGAGCCGGTCTATTGCGGGAATAGCGGGACGGGCGCGCGGCTGCTGATGGGGGCGGCCGCGGGGTTTCCGATTTCGGTGACCTTTACCGGCGACGAGAGCTTGAGCGGGCGGCCGATGGGGCGCGTGCTCCGGCCGCTGCGCGAGATGGGGGCGGGGGTCGAGGCGGCCGACGGCGATCGGCTGCCGGTGACGATCCATGGCGGCAATCTGAACGGGCTGCGGTTCGTCAATGCGAAGGCCTCGGCGCAGGTCAAGTCGGCGATATTGTTCGCGGGGCTGCGCGCGAGCGGCGCAGTCGAGGTGGTCGAGCCGGCGCGGAGCCGGGACCATAGCGAGAATATGCTGAGGGCGTTCGGGGCGGAGGTGGAGTCGGGCGATGTCGCGCGGCTTGGCGGCAAGCGGACGCTTGGCGGGACCGAAGTTCATGTGCCGGGGGATCCATCGTCGGCGGCGTTCCCGCTGGTCGCAGCGCTGGTGGTGCCGGGGTCGGCGGTGACGGTGACGGGGGTGATGCTTAACCCGCTGAGGACCGGGCTGTTCACGACTTTGGTCGAGATGGGCGCCAAGCTGACCATCGCTAACGAACGCGATTTCGGCGGGGAGAGGGTTGGGGATGTTTCAGTCCGCTTCGGGGCGATGCGCGGGGTGACGGTCCCGGCGGAGCGCGCGCCGAGCATGATCGACGAATATTCGATCCTGGCGATTGCCGCCGCCTTTGCCCAAGGGCGGAGCGTGATGCATGGCCTGGCGGAATTGCGGGTCAAGGAGAGCGACCGGCTTGCGGCGATCATCGCCGGGCTGGTGGCTGGCGGCGTGGAGGCACGAGAGGAAGGGGATAATTTGGTAGTCGAGGGGCTGAGTGGTCCTCCGCGCGGTGGTGCGACGATCGATGCGCACCATGACCACCGTATCGCGATGAGTTTCCTGACGCTGGGGATGGCGTCGCTTGAGCCGGTCTGCGTGACCGGGGCGGCGACGATTGCGACGAGTTTCCCGGGCTATGCCGAGCTGATGCGGTCGCTCGGCGGACGGGTCGAATGACGATCGCTTATGCTGGAGCGCCGGGGGCGTTTGCGCATGAGGCGGCGATTGCATTTGCCCCCGGTCGCGTGGCGATCCCGGTCGTCGATTTCGCTGCGGTCGCCGAGGCGGTGGCGGCGGGGGCAGCAGAGCTTGGAGTGCTACCGGTGCGGAACAGCAAGGCGGGCGAGGTGCCGGGGGTGGCGGCGCTGCTCGGCGATGCGCGGGTGGCGGTGGTTGAGGAGCGTGCGTTGCCGGTGCGGGTGCATTTGCTTGCGCTTCCGGGTGTCGCGCTGGATGAGGTCGTCATGATCGCATCGCACCCCGTCGCGCTGGCACAATGCGCCGAGCATCTGGTTGAGCTTGGGATCGCGACCGAGGAGGCGAGCAATACCGCGGTGGCGGCGGCGGCGCTGGATCGGCGCGACCGCGCGGTGCTGGCGTCGGAGGCGGCGGCGGCAGCCTATGGGCTGGCGGTGTTGAAGCGCGACATGCACGACCATCCTGACAATGCGACGAGCTTCGCGCTGATCCGGAAAGCTGGCGTATGAGCGTCAACAGTTTTGGGCGGATGCTTCGCTTCTCGACCTGGGGGGAGAGCCATGGGCCGGCGATCGGGGCAGTGGTCGATGGGTGTCCGCCGGGGATTTCGTTGAGCGAGGCCGATGTGCAGCCGTGGCTCGACAAAAGGCGGCCGGGGACGTCGCGGTTCACCACGCAGCGCCAGGAGCCCGACCAGGTGAGGATCCTGTCGGGGGTGTTCGAGGGACAGACAACGGGGACGCCGATTTCGCTGATGATCGACAATGTCGACCAGCGATCGAAGGATTATTCCGAAGTCGCGAAGGCGTATCGGCCGGGGCATGCTGATTACACTTATGACGCGAAATACGGGCATCGCGATTGGCGCGGGGGCGGGCGGAGCAGCGCGCGTGAGACCGCCTCGCGGGTCGCGGCGGGAGCGGTCGCTCGGTTGGTCGTGCCAGAGGTGTCGATTGTCGCTTAACTGGTCGAGATGGGCGGGGATCGGATCGATCGGGGGGCTTTCGATGTGGGTCAGATTTCGGCCAATCCGTTCTTCTGTCCCGATGCCGGGGCGGCGGCGCGGTGGGAGGTTTCGCTCGATGCGGCGCGCAAGGCGGGGTCTTCGCTCGGCGCGGTGATCGAGTGTGTTGCGACTGGGGTGCCGGCCGGTTGGGGGGCGCCGCTTTATGCCAAGCTCGATGCGGAGCTGGCGGCAGCATGCATGTCGATCAACGCGGTCAAGGGAGTGGAGATCGGCGACGGATTCGACGCTTCGCGGCTGCGCGGGGAGCAGAATGCCGATGCGATGCGCGCCGGCGACGGCGGGCCGCAGTTTCTTGCCAACCATTCGGGCGGGATCGCCGGGGGGATTTCGACCGGGCAGCCGGTGGTGGTGCGGGTCGGGTTTAAGCCGACTTCATCGATTTTGACTCCGGTCGAGACGATCGATCGAATGGGCGCGGAGACCGAGATCGTGACCAGGGGGCGGCACGATCCGTGCGTGGCCATCCGTGGCGCGCCGGTGGTCGAGGCGATGATGGCGCTGGTCCTCGCCGACCAGAAACTGCTTCATCGCGGGCAGTGCGGGGGCAACCGCGGATGAGCGTGATCCCGGTCGCGCTGGGCGCGCGCGCGTATGATGTGGTGATCGAGGATGGGCTGGTCGGGCGGGCAGGGGAGCGATTGTTCTCGTTTGCGCGGGACGGAAGGTTGATCTTGGTCACCGACGCGAATGTTTGGGCGGCTTTGGGCGAGCGGTTCGTCGCCGGGCTGGGCGGGCTCGATGCGGTGCCAATCGTGATGGCACCGGGCGAGGTCAGCAAGAGCTGGAGCGGGCTGGCGACGCTGGTCGATCGGCTGCTCGAGCTGGGGATCGAGCGGGGCGACCATCTGATCGCGCTTGGCGGCGGGGTCATTGGCGATCTTGCCGGGTTCGCCGCGGCGATCGTCAATCGCGGTTGCGGCTATGTCCAGGTGCCGACGTCGTTGCTGGCGCAAGTCGATTCGTCGGTCGGCGGCAAGACAGCGATCAATGTCGCGGCGGGGAAGAATCTGGTCGGGGCGTTTCATCAGCCCGCACTGGTCCTGATCGATCCGGCGGCGACCGCGAGCCTCGACCCGCGTCATGTGCGCGCGGGCTATGCCGAGATATTCAAATATGCGTTGATCGAGGATGCGGGGTTTTTCGATTGGCTGGAGGCGCATGGCGCGGCAGTGATTGCCGGAGAGCCTGCCGTGAGAGAGCATGCGATAGCGACGGCGGTGGCGGGCAAGGCCAAGGTCGTCGCGGAGGACGAGCGCGAGACGAAGGGACGGCGGGCCTTGCTTAATCTGGGGCACACATTCGGGCATGCGCTTGAGGCGGCGACGGGGTTTTCGGATCGGCTATTCCATGGTGAGGCGGTCGCGGCCGGGTGCGTGCTGGCGTTTGATTTCTCGGCCGAGCGCGGGCTGTGTGCGGGAGAGGCCGCGGCGCGGGTGCGGGCCCATCTGGTGCGTATCGGGCTTCCCGCAGGGGTGCGCGAGGCTGGCGTGAGCGCGTCGGGCGAGGAACTGGTCGCGGCGATGATGACCGACAAGAAGAAAGAGGGCGGGCGGTTGCCGTTCATCCTTGCGCGTGGGATTGGGAGCGCGTTTGTTGACAAGTCGGTCGACTTGGCCGAGGTCGCGGACTTCCTCGACCGGGCGGGCTAAACCCTTGACGGGATCCCATTTTTGCCTATATCGGCCGCGATGACCAAGCTCCTCGCCTTCACGAAACCCGCGTTCACGAAACTGTGGGTCGCTGCGCCCAAATCGAGCGTTGCTTATTATTATACCGGCACGGGTATCGACTGACGCGCGCGAAACACCGCCGAAATCGAGCCCCGCCAGGACGCCCCCGGTGGGGTTTTTTATTGCTTTTGAGATAAGAGAGAACTTCAATGACCGACCAGTCGAACAGTCCCAAGCATGGCGCGCTCGCGTCACCAACCCCGCCGCCGGGGGTCGCGGCGGACTGGACCGTGCCGCAGAAGTGGGACGAGCTGACCGCGGTCGATCATCAGGTTTGGGATACATTGTTCGCTCGGCAACGCACCCTGCTGCACGGCAAGGCGACGGCGTCGTTCGAGGAGGGGCTCGATGTGCTCTGCCTCAGCCATCCGGGCGTTCCCGATCTGGAGGAGTTGAACGAGCGGCTTCATAAGTGCAGCAACTGGACCGTGGTGCCGGTGCCGGGGGTGGTGCCCGACGACGTGTTCTTCAAGCATCTGTCCGAGCGGCGCTTCCCGGCGGGCAATTTTATTCGCAAGCCCAACCAGCTCGATTATCTCGAGGAGCCCGACGTGTTTCACGACGTGTTCGGACATGTGCCGATGCTGGCCCAGCCAGAGGTCGCGGATTTCATGCAGGCGCTTGGGCATTTGGGGCTGGAGGCGACGGAACATGGCGCGCTCGACCGACTGGCGCGGCTTTACTGGTACACGGTCGAGTTCGGGCTGTGCCGCGAAGATGGGGCGCTGAAGATTTATGGCGCGGGGATTTTGTCGAGCTTTGGCGAGGCGCATTACAGCCTCGAGAGTGAGCTTCCCAAACGCTTCGGCTTCGACTTGAAACGGGTGTTACGCACGCGTTACCGGACCGATGCGTTCCAGCAAAATTACTTCGTTATCGACCGATTTTCGGACGTGCTCGATCTGGTGCAGCGGAACGACCTCGCGGCGATTTATGCCGAACTCGACCAGCTGCCGGTGATCGATCCGGGCATGGTCGATCCTGCCGATCGCCTCCTCGCGGCTTAGGCTGCTGGAGCGCGACAAGCGCTTCGACGAAAGTAAGTTTCGATGGATCATTTCAGTTTGCGCGAGGGCGCCCTCCATTGCGAGGATGTGCCTTTGGCTGAGATTGCGGCCGCGGTGGGCACGCCGGTTTACGTCTATTCCTCGGCGACGATGGTTCGGCATGCGCGGGTGTTTCGCGATGCAGTGGCGGCCACTGGCGACCCGCTGGTTGCGTTCGCGGTCAAGGCTAATCCCAATGGCGCGGTGCTGGCGACGCTGGCGCGCGAGGGGCTTGGCGCGGACGTGGTATCAATCGGTGAATATCGCCGCGCGATCGCAGCCGGGATTCCGCCCGAGCGGATCATCTTTTCGGGGGTGGGCAAAACCGCTGACGAGATGGCCTATGCGCTAACCAGCGGGCTGTTGCAGTTCAACCTCGAGAGCGTCGAGGAGGCCGAAATGATGTCGGTGGTTGCCTCGTCGCTCGGCCTTGCCGCGCCGGTCGCGTTCAGGGTCAATCCCGATGTCGATGCGCGGACGCACAAGAAGATTTCGACCGGGGGGGCGCTGAGCAAGTTCGGGGTGCCGATCAGCGAAGCCGGGGACTGCTACGCGCGGGCGCGGGACCTGCCGGCGCTAAATGTGCAAGGCGTGGCGGTGCATATCGGCAGCCAGCTGACCGATCTCGCCCCGCTTGAGAGCGCGTTCGGCAAGGTGGGCAAGCTGATCGGCGAGTTGCGCGCCGCAGGGCATGATATTCGGTTTGCCGATCTGGGGGGCGGATTGGGCGTGCCTTATGATCGCGACATGCCGCATCCGCCGGGGCCCGACGAATATGGCGCGATGGTCGCTCGGATAACCGCCGACTGGGGTGTGCGGCTGCTGTTCGAGCCGGGGCGGCTGATCGTTGCCAATGCGGGCGTGCTGCTGTCCGAAGTAATCCGGGTCAAGCCGGGGGTTGAGGACGCCTTCGTGGTCGTCGATGCGGCGATGAACGATCTGATGAGGCCGAGTTTGTATGATGCCTATCATGCGATCGACCCGGTGACGCCGGGGAATAGCCAAATGACGGTCAACGTCGTCGGGCCGATCTGCGAGAGCGGCGACACGTTTGCCACGGGGCGGACGATGGGGTCGGTGGTCGCGGGCGACCTGATCGTGTTTCGCACTGCCGGGGCCTATGCGGCGACGATGGCGAGCACCTACAACAGTCGGCCGCTCACGCCCGAAGTGATGGTGTCGGGGGACAAGTTTGCGGTGATCAGGGAACGGCAGGATATCGAGGAGCTGATCAAGGCGGACAAGCTCCCGGGGTGGCTTAGCTAGATCACCCAGTCGTCGGAGGGATCGGCGTCGGGGGCGTCAGCGTCGATATAGGTGCCGGGGTGGGCCTCCTGCGTGGTTGCGCCGAGGTCGAGAATGACGTTGGCGCCGGCGCGCGCGAGGAGGCGGGCGACTTCGCGGGCTCGGCGGGTTGTTTCGGCGGCCGCGTCGGCGAGGTCGGCGTTGAGGTCCTGAAGTGCCGCCGCGTCGAGCAGCATGACCGGGTGGCCGCTCGCCTGGAGCTGTTGGCGAAGGTGGCCGATGAGGGTCGCGCGACGAGCTGGCGAGGTGCCTCCGATCCAATGGATGCGGTTGGCCTCGTTGTCGTCGAGGCGGGTGCGGGTGCCGGCGTGCACCGCGCGGATCATGCCCGCGGCGACGGTCGCGTGGCTGACCTTGTCGATCAGGATGAAGGCGCCGAGTTGGCGCGATTGCGCATAGCCGAGCGCGGGGATGGCGCGGTCGAGCTCGGCGCGGACTTCGGCGATGTCGTTGAGGCCGAGCGTGGTGGCGGGGCTGCGGGCGAGCGTGTCGACGTCGCTCTTCTCGTCGATCGCGGTGACCGAGGCCGACAGCATCTGGCTGCCGATCTTCATCAGGTAGGAGCGGCGGGGGACGAGCTTTTCCTCGGCCATCCACACGAGCGTCGCATCGAGCCCGCTGGCGAGCGGGACGGGGGCAGCGGCGAGCAGGTCGCCGCGCGCGATGTCGAGTTCGTCGGCGAGAGTCAGCGTGACCGACTGGCCGGAGGTGGCTTGTGCGAGGTCGCCGTCGAAGTTGACGATTCTGGCGACGGTCGAGGCAAGGCCGGTGCGCGAGACCGTCAGGCGGTCGCCGGGGCGGACGGTGCCGCTGGCGATCTGCCCGGTGTAGCCGCGAAAGGCGGCGTTGGGGCGGTTGACCCACTGGACCGCCATTAGGAACGGCTCGCTCGCTTCGGCCTTGGCGGCGACGGGGACGGTTTCGAGATGCTCGATCAGCGACGGGCCCGAATACCACGGCATCACGGGGCTGCGGCTGGCGATATTGTCGCCGGTCAGCCCCGAGACGGGGATGGCGGTGAAACTGGCGATTCCGGCCTCGTCGGCGAAGGCCCGGTAGTCGGCGACGATCTCGTCGAAGCAGCTTTGCGAATAGCCGACGAGGTCCATCTTGTTGACCGCGAGCACGATGTTGCGGATGCCGAGGAGGTCGACGAGGAAGCTGTGGCGGCGGGTTTGCGTGAGCACGCCCTTGCGCGCGTCGATGAGGAGGACGGCGAGCTCGGCGGTCGATGCGCCGGTAACCATGTTGCGGGTGAATTGCTCGTGGCCGGGCGTGTCGGCGACGATAAATTTTCGCTTCGGGGTCGAGAAGAAGCGGTAGGCGACGTCGATCGTGATGCCCTGCTCGCGCTCGGCGGCGAGGCCGTCGACGAGCAGCGCCATGTCGAGCGCGGCGCCTTGGGTGCCCGACTTGCCGCTGTCGGCCTCGAGGCTGGCGAGCTGGTCCTCGAACAGCGTGTGGGTGTCGTAGAGCAGGCGGCCGATAAGCGTCGACTTGCCGTCGTCGACCGAACCGCAGGTGAGGAAGCGGAGCAAGGATTTCTTCGCGTTGAGCGCGAGCCAGGCGTCGAGTTCGGCGCTTGCTTCGGCGGCGCGGTCAGTCATTTTCAAAGCAGCGGAGGCCATCAGAAATAGCCTTCCTGCTTCTTGATCTCCATCCCCGCGCCGCCTTCCTTGTCAATCACGCGGCCCTGGCGTTCGGAAGTGGTCGCGACGAGCATTTCGGCGATGATCTCGGGAAGGGTCGCGGCCTCGCTTTCGATGGCGCCGGTGAGAGGGTAGCAGCCCAAGGTGCGGAAGCGGATCGAGCGGTCGACCGGGACTTCGCCGGGGTTCAGGCGGAAACGCTCGTCGTCAACCATGAACAGCTGGCCGTCGCGATCCACCGTCGGGCGTTTCGCGGCGAGGTAGAGCGGGACGATGGGGATGTCCTCGGCATAGATATATTGCCAGATATCGAGCTCGGTCCAGTTCGACAGTGGGAAGACGCGGATGCTTTCGCCGGGTGACAGCCGCGTGTTGTAGAGGTTCCACAGCTCGGGGCGCTGGTTGCGGGGATCCCAGCGATGACTTGCCGATCGGAACGAGAAGATACGCTCTTTGGCGCGGATTTTTTCCTCGTCGCGGCGTGCGCCGCCGAACGCTGCGTCGAAGCCGTATTTGTCGAGTGCCTGCTTGAGCCCTTCGGTCTTCCACATGTCGGTATGGCGGCTGCCATGGTCGAACGGGTTGATCCCAAGGCGTTCGGCCTCGGGGTTGCGATGGACGATCAGTTCCATCCCGCTCATCGCGGCGACCTTGTCGCGAAGCTCGTACATCGCCTTGAATTTCCAGGTCGTGTCGACGTGGAGCAGGGGGAAGGGCGGCGGCGCGGGGTAGAAGGCCTTGCGCGCGAGGTGGAACATTACCGCCGAGTCCTTGCCGACCGAATAGAGCATCACCGGGCGTGTCGTCTCGGCGACCACTTCGCGCATGATGTGGATCGATTCGGCCTCGAGTTGCTCGAGGTGGGTGAGTGCGCGGATCATGCGGCGGTCCTTGCGCGGGTTACGAGCGCCGCGACTTCGCCACGCGTGACGGCGCCGACGATGATCGTGACGGGGGCGCCGGGAGGGAGGGTTGCGGCCTCGGCGGGGAGCCCGCCGAGCGTGGCGGCGACATGGGCCTCGTTGTCGCGGGTGGCCGAGGCGATGGCGATGGCGGGGGTGGCGGGGTCGAGCCCGGCAGCGACCGCCTTGGCGACGAACTCGGACAGCGTCTTGCGCGGCATGTAGATGACGGTGGTCGCGCGGGCATCGGCGATGGCGGGCCAGTCGATGTCCCGGGGAAGCTTGCCGTCGGCGCCGTGGCCGGTGACGAACTGGATCCGACGCGCGTGGTGGCGCTCGGTCAGCGAGAAACCGAGCGAGGCGGCGGCGCCCTGCGCGGCGGAGATTCCGGGGATGATGGTGACGGGTACTCCGGCGGCGTGGCAGGCGTCGATTTCCTCGGTGGCGCGGCCAAAGATGAGCGGGTCGCCGCCCTTGAGGCGAACGACGGTTTCTCCGGCCAGCGCGAGGGCGACGACTTGCGCGTTGATATCGGCCTGGCTGCATGAGGGGCCGTAGCCGGTCTTGCCGACAGCGATTCGGCGGGCCTCGCGGCGGGCGAGTTCGAGCACGCCGGGGGTGACAAGGTCGTCATAGAGGATGACCGTCGCGGCCTGGAGCGCGCGGACGGCTTTCAGAGTAAGGAGTTCGGGATCGCCGGGGCCAGCGCCGACGAGAACGACGCTGCCGCGGCGTGTCCTGGCCTCGTAGCTCGAGAGCAGGGTCTCGAAATCGGACTCGCGGGGGTCGCGCGCGATGTGGGTCCAGGCGTGGGCAGTGAAGCGACCCCAGAAGTCGCGGCGCTCGGCGAAGGTCGTGATGCGCTGCTTGAGGCGGGGGCGCCAGGCGAGCGCGGCGCTCCCCCAGGCGGCTATACCGGCGGGCAGAACGCTTTCGATGCGGGTGCGGATCGACTGGCCGAGCATCGGTGCGCCGCCGTTAGTCGAGATGGCGATGATTACGGGGGAACGGTTGACGATCGTGCCGAGCTGGAAGTCGCACAGGGGGGTCTGGTCGATGATGTTGACCGGGGCACCGGCGGCGCGTGCGGCGGCGACGAAGGCGAGGGCTTCGGCGTGGTCGGAGAGGTCGGCGAAGGCGAGCGCGGCGCCGGTGAGGTCGGCGGGGGTCCAAACGCGCGGTTCGACGGTGACGGGGCCGGCGACGGGGTTGGCGGCGAGCGCCGCGAAGAGGTCGGCGCTGTCACCGGCGAGGACGAGGACCTGGGCGCCAGCGGCGGACAGGAGTTCGACCTTCCATAGTGCGCCCTCGGACCCGCCTGCGACGACGACCTTGCGGCCATCGAGCTTGTGGAACGCGGGGAGCGTTGCAATCGGGGCGATCCGTGGGGGCACGGGCTGGGGCGTGCGCTGGGTCATGCAACGACCTTGGCGCGGACGAGCTTGCCGTCGGTGCCGATGTGGAGGCCGCATTCCTTGCTCTCGTCGCTTTCCCACCACCAGCGGCCGGCGCGCTCGGGCTCGCCGGGGGCGACCGCGCGGGTGCAGGGCTCGCAGCCGATCGAGGGATAGCCATGGGCGTGGAGCGGGCTGAGCGGGACGGCTTCGGTCTCGACGAAGGCGACGACCTGCTCGCGGGTCAAGTCGTATAACGGGGCGGCTTTGACGAGCTTATGGGTTTCGTCCCAGCCCGCGAGCACGACCGCACCGCGCGTCTCGGACTGGTCGCCGCGAAGGCCGGTGACCCAGCCCGAGGCACCAGCGAGGGCGCGGTGGAGCGGTTCGACCTTGCGCACGCCGCAGCAGCCTGAGCGGGCTTGGCGGGCGTGGTAGAAGCCGTTGATCCCCCAGTCGGCGACGAACCCGGCGACGGCTTGCGCGTCGGGATAATAGGCCTGGATCCGACAGGCGTAACGCTCTTCGGTGTCGGCCCATAATTTGTAAGTCGCGGGGAACAGGCGGCCGGTGTCGATGGTGACGACGTCGATCGCGAGCGCGCCGTCGAAGATCATGTGCGTAAGCGCTTGGTCCTCGATCCCGAAGCTGGTCGTGAAGACGATGCGGCCGTCGACTTGCGCGCGTAGCGAGGCGAGGCGGTCCCACGGGGTTGCACCGCTGACCGAGGCGATCAGGTCTTTCACCGCGCTGCGGCTCGGCGGGCGAAGATCGAAGGGGTACCGTCGGTGGCTTCCTGGTAGCTCAGCGTGACGTCGCCGAGCGCGGCGAGCCATTGCTCGATCGGCTGGCGGGCGAGGCGGTCGGCGTCGATTTCGACCTCGTCAAAGCCACACTGGAGGGCGAAGGCGAATTGGTCGGGGAGGAGCGCGCCCGAGACGCGGAGTGTGCCCTTGTAACCCTGTTCGCGAAGGGCATGGCCGATGCTGAACCCGCGCCCGTCGCCGAACTTGGGAAAGGCGACGGCGATGAGGTCGATCCCGCCTTGGGTGGGCAAGTCATAGGGGACGGCGGTGTTGGGCACATCGATACCGATGCGCTGGCCGCTGGTGCGCGCGGACAGCGCCTCGTCAAGCAATCCCAACGGCACGATGATCGCCGGGGCAGCAGGGTCGTCGCGGGTAAAGTCGTCGGGCTTGAGGCCGGTGCGATCAAGCAAGGGCATCGGCGGGCTCCGTGACGGGCGCGACGAGCGCGGGCTTAAACGGGTCGAGCCCGACGCGGCGGACGGTCTGGATGAAGGCTTCGTCGGCGCCGGTGCGAAGGTCGAGATAGGTATCGATGATCCGCTCGATCGCGCCGGGCACCGCGTCACCATCGATGCCTGCGCCGAGGCGTTCACCGAGCGACGCGTCGGTACCGGGTTCGCCGCCCAATGTGATCTGGTAATTCTCGACCCCGCCCTTTTCAAGCCCGAGGATGCCGATCGCGCCGACATGGTGGTGGCCGCAGGCATTGATACAGCCCGAGATCTTGATGCCGAGCGGACCGATGTCGCGCTGGCGGACCGGGTCGGCGAAGCGGGTCGAGATCGCCTCAGCAATGGGGATCGAGCGCGCGGTGGCGAGCTTGCAATAATCCATTCCGGGGCAGGCGATGATGTCGGTGATGAGCCCGACGTTGGGGGTCTCGAGTCCGGCCTCGACCAGCGCCGACCAGACGGCGTAGACGTCGTCGAGGCGGACGTGGGGAAGGACCACATTCTGCACGTGGGTGATGCGCAGTTCGTCGAGCGACCAGCGTTCAGCGATGTCGGCGAGTAAGTACATTTGCTTGGCCGAGGCATCGCCGGGAGGGGCGCCGACGGGCTTCATCGACACGGTCAGCGCCGTGTAGCCGGGGATCTTGTGCGGGAAGAGGTTGGTCGCCGCGAACAGTTCAAATGCGGGGTCGGTTGCGCGAGCCTGCTCGAAGGCGTCGGACGTGAGCGCGAGCGTGTCATACTCGGGCGGCGCGAAGTAGGCAGCGATGCGGGCGACTTCGGCGGGGTCGGCTTGCACGCTGGGCTTCGGGCTGCGGGCATATTCGGCTTCGACCCGGGCGATGAATTCCTCGGTCCCGGTTTCGTGGACGAGGATTTTCACGCGGGCCTTGAACTTGTTGTCGCGGCGGCCCTCGAGATTATAGACCCGCAGGATCGCTTCCAGATAGCCGAGCAATTCGACTTTGGGGAGGAAGGCGCGAACGGTCTTGGCGATGAACGGGGTGCGCCCCATGCCGCCGCCGACGAGGACGCGGTAGCCGATTTCGCCCCTATCATTGCGCAGGATCTGGAGGCCGATGTCGTGGACCGCTATCGCCGCACGGTCATCGGGAGCACCGGTCACCGCGATCTTGAACTTGCGCGGGAGGAAGGCGAATTCGGGGTGGAGCGTTGACCATTGGCGGATCAGCTCGGCGGTGGGGCGCGGGTCCTCGACCTCGTCGGCGGCGACTCCGGCGAAATGGTCGGCGGTCACGTTGCGGATGCAGTTGCCGCTGGTCTGGATGGCGTGCATCTCGACGTCGGCAAGCAGGTCGAGGATGTCGGGGATGTCCTTCAGCACCGGCCAGTTGAACTGGATGTTCTGGCGGGTGGTGAAGTGGCCATAGCCGCGGTCGTATTTCTCAGCGATGAGTCCGAGCTGGTGCAACTGGCGCGAATTGAGCGTGCCGTAGGGGACCGCGACGCGCAGCATGTAGGCGTGGAGCTGGAGGTAAAGACCGTTCATCAGCCGCAGGGGCGTGAACTCCTCCTCGGTCAGCGAGCCGTCGATGCGGCGTTCGACCTGGCCACGGAATTGCGCAGCGCGCTGGCGAACGATCGTGTCGTCATACTCGTCATAGCGGTACATCATTGCTCTCCGGGGACGAAGGCGGGGCCGGCGAAGGCGATGGTCGGGCCGCTGAGGCGGTAGGCATCGCGGAAGTGGCGCGGGGCGATCGCCCCGTCGACGGCGATGCTGACGCCCGCCAGATAGGGATCGACGATCGCCCCGCGCGCGAGTTCGGCGAGGCCGAGGTCGTTGAGCTTTTCAGCGGCCTCGGGATCGCTCGCGACGAGCGCGTCGCCAAGCTTTAGCACCCAATGGGCGCCGTCATGATAGACGGTGTAGCCCGACAACAGGTCGTTGGCGGTCAGCACGAAGGGCAAGGCGGGGCGCTTGGCGTCCATCAGGCGGACCCCGAGTGAATAGAAGAATGTTCCAAGATCATCTTGCCCACGTCCGGATATCGCGATTATGGCGCGAATGTTCTACGACTGCACAGAAGATACTTGCCCGGCGCTTCGATGGGAACAGCATCGTGGCAAAAGGCGTCATTCTTGCCCGCGCAGGCGCGAGCGGAGCAGATCATTCCAAAAGCGAAGGCGCGTATGGACCAGACCGACCTCAAGATCCTCGCCATACTCCAGGAAGACGCGTCGCTGCCGGTCGCCGAGATCGCCAACCGCGTGCATCTGTCGCAGACCCCGGCGTGGCGGCGAATCCAGAAGCTCGAGGCGGCCGGGGTGATCCAGCGGCGAGTGGCAATCCTCGATCCGGCGGCGATCGGGCTGGGGCTGACGGTGTTCGTCGAAATCGAGAGCGGTGATCACAGCGCCGAGTGGATCGCGGAATTCGCCGCAAAGGTCTCGGCGATGCCCGAGGTGATGGACGTTCACCGGCTGGCGGGGGATGTCGATTATCTGCTGCGCGTGGCGGTGCCGGGGATGAGCGACTTCGACGCCTTCTACAAACGGCTGGTCGCGAGCGTGCCGTGCAAGAACGTGACCTCGCGGTTCGCGATGGAGCGGGTCAAATCGACCACCGCCTATCCGCTGCCGATCGCGCCGACGCATGGGTCGCGCGCATTTGTTCCGGCAGCAAAAACAAACTAGAACAAGTACTTAAAAGGGTATAAGGCGGTTGCATTACCGGCGCACTAATGGGCTCACTGGTGGCTGAGAGACACTTGTGCTCCCGCCGTTGCGGAGAGTTGCGTAATCACCGAGTTTTCGACACTTCCGTTATCGCCCATCGTGCGAAAATTGTCGCGGTGGAACCCTTTGAGTGCGGCAGACCAGGCGACGATTGACGCGCTGCTCGATGTCGAGCGAATGCTAGTGGCGGGGCAATATGTCGTGTGGGATGGCGACAAACCCCAATAAAGCTGCATTCTGCTGATGGGTTTCGCCTGTCGCCACAAGCTGGCGGGGGATGGCGGGCGGCAGATCTTGTCGATCCACATGAAGGGTGATCTCGTCGACTTGCAGAACTCGCTGCTCGGGATCGCCGGTCATAATGTGCAGATGCTGACCCAGGGCTAGCTGGCGCTGGTCCCGGTCGAGGGGATTCGCGAGCTTGCGCTGACGCATTCGGCGGTTGGCTTAGCGATGTGGCTTGAGACGCTGGTCGAGGGATCGATCTTCCGCGAGGGGATCCTCAATATCGGGCGTCACGATGCGCGGACGCGGATCGCACATTTGCTGTTGCGAAATCGCACTGAGGATGGAAATCGCCGAGCTTGGCGAGCAGACCGAAGATGAGCTGCCGATCTCGCAAGAGCAGCTTGCCGACGCAGTGTCGCTGACCCCGGTGCACGTCAACCGGACGCGGATGCGGCTCGAGTCGGAGGGTATATCACGCGGTCGAAGCGGATGATCGTGATCGCCGGCTGGCAGGCGATGGCTGAGCGGGCCGATTTCGATTCGCGTTATCTGCATCTCGCGCCGCCGTCGCCGGAGTCGCTGGCGGCTTAATCAACGAGAGGGCTTGCTTTCGGGGATGAAGCTGGTGTGGCGGCGGATGACCTGCCAGTCGTCGCCGGCGCGGACCCATACGTCGGTCAGGAAGACGCGCTCGTCGATAGTCTGGCCGAGGAAGCGCACTTTCCAGCAGGCATCGAGCGTGCCGACGAGGGTGTCGCCGGTACCGGCCGCGTCGATGACGTTCATCTCGACCGCGACGATGTCCATCTTGTCGAGCGCGCTGATCCAGTGTTCGACATCGATCGACAGTGCCTCGCCCGACTGGCGCACCCCAACGAGGCGGAAGTCGGGGTGGAGCAGCGCGCGAATGGCATCCTTGTCGCGGGCGAGGAGCGCGTCGCGCCAGCGGGCTTCCAGCGCGCGCAGGGTGGCGGTGCGGTCAGCGTCCACGGAACAGTCCGCCGAAGATGCCCCGGATAAGCTGGTTGCCGAGCTGGCGGCCGACCGAGCTGGCGACGGCGCGGGTCGCCGGCTCAATCACCTTGTCGGTCATTGTCGGGCGCGCGGCTTCGCGCGCGGCGGCGGCAGCGTTTTGTTGGGCTTGCCGCGCGGCGGCGGCAGTGTTTTGTTGGGCTTGCCGCGCGGCGGCGGCAGCCTGACGATCGGCCTCGCGCTGGCGCTGGATGTCGAGGCGCTGCCGGGCGGCATCGGCCTGGGCCTGCGCTTTCGCGGCCTGGGCGGCGACCTTGTCGGGAATGTCGACCGGATTCTGAGAGATGAAATAAACCCCGACGCCCTTCGAGTGGATCAAGCGGACGACCTGTTCGACCTTTTCAAGGAGGGACTGGTTCCTGGCGGTAGGGGAGCCGGCCATGGCGAGGCCGGACAAGTCGCCCTTCATGGCGGCGACGAATGCCGGGACTCCGATGGCAGACAGGCCGTCGACGATGCCCTGCAGGGTGACGGTCTTGCCGGTGCCGGTTGCGCCCGCGATCAGTCCGCGGCGGTTGGCGCGCTTGAGTTCGAGCGCCTGGGGATCGGACCCGCCCGGGCCTGCGCCAATTAACAGATTGGTCGTATCGATCATGCGCTCCCCTGTAACGCGCCGTTGGCTGCAGCCTAGGCGAATTACAGGGGGAGTAACAAGAGCTTAGCGTGGTGCGATGTTGACCCCGATGAACGCCTCGGGGGCGGTGCCGCGCTTGATGAGCAGGAGCACGCTGGTGCGGCTGGCGGCGCGCGCTTGAGCGACAGCGGCGTTGACCTGCGCGGGGGTGATCACCAGCGCGCGGTTGACCGAAATGATCACGTCGCCGCGTTTCACCCCCTTTTCGGAGGCATCGGACGAGGGATCGACCGCGGTGACGACCACACCGTGGGTGCCGGGCGGCAAGCTCAGCGCCAGCGCGATCTGCGACGACAGCGGCTGGAGCGAGAGGCCGAGCGCCTTGGTCGCGGGGCCGGTCGGGACGGTCGCGCCGTCGTTCGCAACATCGCCGCTGCCGGCCTGCTTGGCGAGGGCTTCCTCGGTTGGGCGCTGGGCAGGGACGACCACGAGTGACTGGCGGTGTCCGTCGCGCATGACCTCGACAGGGACGCGGGTGCCAACCTGGCTGTTGGCGATGAGGTAGCTGACGGTCTGGTCGGGGGTGACGTTCTGACCGGCGACGCGAACGATAACGTCGCCCTGATGGATCCCGGCGCGCGCGGCAGGATCGTTAGGCTGAACCGAGCGGACGATCTCGCCCATGTCCTTGGGCAGGCCGAGCGAGGCGGCGATATTCTCGTCCAATGGCTGGAGCCCGACGCCGAGATAGCCACGCGACGGGCGCTGGCCCTTGCGCAGCGTCTCGATCACCGGCTGGGCGAGCTCGGCGGGGATGGCGAGGCCGATGCCGACGCTGGCCCCGGTCGGCGAGATCAGCGCCGAGTTGATGCCGATGACGTTGCCGTTGAGGTCGAACATCGGACCGCCCGAATTGCCCATGTTGATGCTGGCGTCGGTCTGGATGTAGCGGTCATAGGCGCCCGCCCCGGTGATGCCGCGGTGAAGCGCCGAGATGATCCCGGCAGTGACGGTGCCGCCAAGCCCATAGGGATTGCCGATCGCGACCACCCAGTCGCCGACGCGTGCACGGGTCGAATCGCCCCAGTTGACGAAGGGCAGGTTGGCGCCGTCGATCTTGAGCAAGGCAAGATCGGAAGCAGTATCGCGACCGATGATCCGCGCGGAATATTCCTTGCGGTCGGTCATGATCACGGTGACGGTGTCGACCGTGCCGCCATTCTCGCCGGCGATAAGGTGGTTGTTGGTGACGATGTAGCCGTCGGGGGAGATGATGAAGCCGGAGCCCAATGATCCGGTCTCGCGCGTCTGGGGCTGGGCGGGGGAGGTCGAATCGCCCGGACCGGCGACTCCCGGCTGGCCACCGAAGCGGCGGAAGAATTCCTCGAACGGGTCGGCCTGCTGCTTGACCGTGATGCGCTGCTTGGTCGAGATGTTGACCACCGCCGGCTGGAGCCGCGCGGCAAGGTCGGCGAAGCTCATCGGCGCGCCGAGCCGCGGGGGGGTCATCGACGTCGGCGAATTCTGCGCG